>JALOQW010000156.1 GCA_025459275.1 Pirellula sp. | reverse complement strand
CAGTATGCCCACGCAATGTGAATCGATGGCCACGATAGCATTCCTGCCAAAGGTGATACCATTCGTAGCTACGATTGTCTGATCCACCCGGCTTGACGTCGGCTCGAATGTCTTCGAGCAAGCGAAGGGTGCGAGACATTTTGTTGTCGTCGAAAGCGCTTTGAGCTAGGTTGATTCGTGCGGTATACAGCGCGCGACGCGCTGATTCTTCGCTCTCCTTCGCATTCCGTTCATTCCTTTCCGCGAGCTCGCGCATCTTCTTTTCATTGTTTCTCGCAAGCGACTCGCTTGTCGCACGCTGTCGCTCTTTCCAAGCGAAATAAGTCGACACACCGATTCCTGACAGCAAGACGAGAATCAATGAAGCGATCAGGCTAGCAATGACGGGAGAGCGACGACACCATCGCCAAGCTTTGGCGATTCTTCGAATCGGACGAGCCTCGATGGGCTTGCCTTCCAAAAAGCGTCCAAGCTCATCGGACAGACTCTGCGCGCTCGGATATCGTCGAGGAACCGACTTCTCAAGGCACTTAAGAATGATCGTCTCGAGATCGATCGGAAGCGATGGGTTCAATTGCCTCGGTGACACCGGTTCTTGATCCACCACCTGCCTCAGCGTATCCACGCTACTGGCTGACTGAAATGGCGGCCTTCCGGTCGTAATCGAGTAGAGGACTGCTCCCATGGCGTAGACATCGGCAGCGGGTCCAACCGCATTGATTCGCCCAGAAGCCTGTTCAGGCGGCATGTAACTCGGCGTACCCAAGACTTGCCCGGTGACCGTCAACCCACTTTCGCCCGTAAGACGTTTCGCCAAACCAAAGTCGGTAACCCTGGGGCGTCCCTGTATGTCGATCAGGATGTTTGACGGCTTGATATCGCGATGGATGATCCCTTTTTGGTGAGCGTATTCCACGGCCATCGCAACCTCTTTCACAATCCCCGCTGCCTCTTTGGGGCTGAGAGGAATGGTGCTCGTCTTGCTTGCGAGACTTTCACCTTCCACGTATGTCATGGAGTAAAAATGCTTGCCCTCGTACTCGCCTACTTCGTAGATCGGTACGATTCCCGGGTGATCGAGAAGCGCGGCTGCTTGAGCCTCCGAATAAAAACGCTCGACCTCTTCACTCGAGGCGAATTCCGCAGACAGGATCATCTTCAGCGCGACGATCCGGTTCAATGTGGTCTGCCGAGCGCGATAGACGACGCCCATTCCGCCTCGCGCAATCACCTCTAATAACTCATAGTCGCCAAAGTACTTGATGAAGGGCGTAGTCTGGGTTGACTTCCGTTCCCCTACCGAGTCAATCGTATCTTGTTCGGCAGCAGAACTCGGGCGAGCATTGTGCTCCCCGTTTGGTGAAGGCTCCTGCTGTAAAGTCTCTCCCAACCGATTGACAGAAAGACCAGGAAATCTCGCCATATACTCTGCTTCATTGAGTGCCTCTCCCATCTTCCGACGAAAGTAAGCTTCAATGCCAATCAGCTCGACAAGTAGCGAGTGCCTATGCGCTGCCTCGACACGCTCCAAGAATCGCTCAATCTGAGGCTTTTCTCCGCGATGGAGAAGCTCTTCGAAATCATCGCAAACCGAGTCAATTTCGATCGCTCGGCGAAGGGAATCATTGTTAAGAGGATGATTGGATTCCGCCATCGCAGCTTCGGTTCTACATGAGACAGCGACTGCTCGCGATACGCTCCATCATGGTGCTCGAAGCGACACCATGATCAAGCAGTCCAGTGGAAATGGATTCGCTGGTTTTACTCAAACCCGATAGGTGAGGCAACGTTTTGTTTCGTTTCTTCATGCGGATGTTTTCGGGACCGGAGCTTGACGATCCCAATTGCGCCCAAACCGAGTACCACGGTCAGAATGGTCGATGGTTCAGGGACTGCCGACACGCTGAAGTTGTCGAAGCCGACGGCGAAGTTCGCTCGCGCAGCGTTTGCATCATCTGGAAGCGCGTAGACCACCAAGGCCCCGCGGTCGAGGATGTTACCGCTACTGGTTGAACTGAAGGCAACTGTTGTATTGAACGCTTCGCCGTTAAGAAAAAAGGTGGAGCTGCGATTAACGAAGTCTACGTCCACTCCGAGAGTCTGCCAGCTTCCTAATGCAGCCGACTTCACTTCCAGCGGAACCGAGTTCGGGGGAGCATTTCCAAAGATTCCGACCGTCCCGTTCGAGAAGAGCTCGATTTCTGCAACGGTCGCTCCACCCGCCCGAATCGACATGCTTCCGCCGAAAAAACGATCGTTGGTCAACGCTCCCTGCAAGAAAACATCCGTTCGAAATCGGACGATTTTGCCGCTCGCATCGTAGTTCAGAGGCCGCCGATACGAACCGACCGCAGCGTACGGGGCTACATCGGCTGCCGTTGCCAAGTTGGCTCCAGAGATCTCCAAAGACTGCGTGCCAGACGCCGCGCGTGCGTTGGTAATCAGTGCCGCAGCCGGATTGAGAAACGGTGGAATGGCGGTACTCCATCCATCTTGCCCGAGCAATTGGGAGCCAGCCGCGAATGTCGGGCTCTCGAACCCAGTTTCGTACACAATATCTGCGTAGCCACTCGAGGCGAGCATCGCGACAATTGCCATAAAGTAATGAGCACAAGCAAATGATCGGACCAACATGATTATGGCGTTCCTCAAAAGTGCATGAAAATTCGTCTTAGGTGGTGATGCCCGTTGATTCACACTCTCCGACAGGGATTTCCGAAAGTTTCCTAAAGCTGCAATTGCGACCAAAACAAGGTCAAGAGCTTATCCCACCTCGCTAGATTACCAGGCCTTTCAACTTCGCCTTGATTCCGTTGACTAGGCATCCTATACGCATGGACGGGCCAGCGTCTGGCCACCGTTCGCCTTGCTTGAGATTCGTCGCGTAGAACCCGGTATGTTCCGACTTCGAAAAGCCCGTAAACCCAAAGCTCAGATCGATGCAGACTGGTTGCTCGGCCCCAGCCCGGAACCGGCCCGCGCGCCACGTTCGCGGCGAGGTGCTCGGTCTCTCGTCGCCGTGGGGATCCTTGTCGCCATTGTCCCGATGGTGGCATGGAATTGGGAATCCTGGAGCCAATCGGCCTTGCGTTGGCAATGGGAGCGACTGCTCGCTTCCGAAGACACCGACGAAGATACACTTGCGGCTTTAGTTTCCATCGGCGAGTCGATCAACGGCTCGACGGTCCTGCTGATCCAGCAATTGCAATCCGGGCATCCGACTCGGAGAGCCATGGCGTTTCAACTGCTGAAAGCCCGTTGCGAGCCTCCGAACTTTCAGAAATTGGATGCAGACCAACGGCAGGTTGTTGTCGAAGCTTTAGATCGACTGCAATCGACCGATGCTGAAGTGCGGATGATGCGAGGATGGGTTGCAGCGCGCATCATGAGTCAATGCACTTCCAACGATCCATCCTTCGTGAGATTGCGCAACAAGCTGATGCCGCTCGTCGAGGAGTCATCGGAGCTGGCTTTAGCACCCACGGCCGAGAAGCCTAAGGAGCCAACGCCAACGATCGCAACCAAACCCGCGACCCCAGCACTCCCCGAAATCGCAGTTCCACTTGTGTCGGTCCAGTCCACAGCTGGCAGTAACGCATCGAGAATTCGTGCGAATCCGCTTCGCGATCCAGATGACTCGCGACCTGTGGACACCCACTCCCGTTCAGAAATGATCGATTCCTCACGAGAGCCAACACGCATCCGACTAGGAACCCAAGCTTCGATCAAGACCATCGCCGTTACCAAATCCCCATCGTCGAACTCGATGAGCCTCTCGGATCGGGATGAATCCTCGACCTTACCAGTCAACCAAGGTCCCGCTCCGCCAAGAATGGCTGAGTGGAGCACTGAACAACTGTTGAGGTCGCTGGAACACGCACCCGATGACGAACTCACCCAGGCCATCGTCGTGTTGGAGGAACGTGGTTTCACGGAATCGCATATCGAATGGGCCATGGATATGGCTCGCGGCACGGCCGAACAGCGTCTCGCGGCTATGGAACGTATCCTCCAAGATCCGAAAATCCATCCTGTGCCTTGGCTCGTATGGATGGCGGAGTCTGGAGACCGAGATACCAAGCTACGAGCCATCGCCATGCTGGGCGCAACTGCAGATACCGAAGCCGTACGCCGCTTACGATTGATCGAACAACGTGAGTCTGACCCTCGCGTCTCAGCCCAAATCCAACAAGCCTTGCGCGTTACCGAAGCCGTTCATGCCAAGGGACGATCATCCCTTCGACGTTAGGAAAAGGAGTCCTGCATCGTGCGATACTCAACAAGCATTTCTATGAAACATCGAATGGCTCGGACTGGACTCATTCTTGCTGGATGGATCCTGTTGCCTTTGCATTCAGCTCATTTCCTGTGCGCTGATGAGCCCGCCAAGCCGATTGCTAAGCACAAGGCCTACGCGGAACCGAAGATCTGTTTTGTCCACACGGCGAAGGCGAGTGTACGATGCGGCCCCGACAATCGCTTTTACGCAACAATGATCCTGGAACATGGAGCATCGGTCGAAGTCTACCTTGAAACGTCCGACGGTTGGTCTGCCATTAGGCCGCCGGACGGCAGCCATAACTGGATTCCATCCGATGCGGTTTACTTGCTTCCGGGGGGTAAGTCCGCCGAAGTCTCCGTCGATCGGGCTGTGGCATTCATCGGTAGCGATGCGTCCGAAATCGAATCCCTCTTGTTTCAAACGGAGTTGGTCAAATCTCAGAGAGTGACCATCCTCGGCGAAGCCCAGCGGGAAGAGGACGGCAAGTCGACACTCTGGTTCCGAATCGCACCTCCTCAAGGTGAGTTTCGATGGATTCGTACTTCTCAACTGGGAACCGATCCCGTCACCAAACAGACGTCTCCGGTGCAGCTCGCGAGCCACACCGAATCTTCAACCTCGGAAGATCCGACCGACGAAGTAAAGCCCGCGAGTGGCACGATCATCGCGGATGGTCAGGTCGTATGGTCCGATAAAGCAGAACAGATCGCTCGCATTGAACAGGAGATCGAGCGTGAGCAAGCGGAGTTGAGCGCTGATGGGCCTGTCACCGAAGGTTTGCCTATCCCAACGATGTCCAAGAAGGTGAAAACCCCTCGCGTCAATGCAATGGAGCAGGACGCTCAATACTGGAATGCCTTGCAGGGGGGCGGCGGGCAACCCATGAAAGTCGGGCCCGTAAGTGGCGTGCTCGGTTGGCTTGGCTTCAGTATCGTGGAGGATGGCATGACAGCCATGCCACCATCGCCTCATGGAAAACAGCCTAGCGGTCCGTTGTCTCGCCGAGGCCCCTACATGAGCCAATCACCCTTGATTGAGAATCGCCTCGATCGCCTTCCACGACCTTCTCGCAAATACGGAGACGGATCGTGGTGGTCGACCCTTAAGTCCCAAGGCCCCCTCTTTGGTCAAGACCCCCCAGGCCAGGATCCTGACTTCGAGCTGAATGCCCCCGAATCCGAATACTCTGAGTCGGCATTGGCTGAGTTGGCATTTTCTGGGCCGGCATTCGCGGGGCCGATAAACACCGCAACACCACGGCCTGCAATGGACTATCCCATCGCAGCTGCAACGTATCAGAGCTCGACTGGACTACAGCCGATGGCAACTGCCGAAATGCCGGACAAGTTTCAAACAGCTGCTATCCAAGACGCCTTGGTTCAACTAACAGCCATGGTGGCCAAGCCGACAGAGCAATGGAACTTGGAGCCCTTCCGAGTTTCTGCAAAGTCATGGGTCGAATTGGGAGACTCTCCCTTAGTTCGCGGAGAAGCGCGACTCTTGCTCGATCGAATTGAGGAATTCGAGTCGTTGAGACGTCGATCGATGTCGCTGCAGCCAGCTCCCATGCCGAATGCAGCTCCGATAACGGAGGCGGTACCACGACGCGTGGCGGAATCGGGATCTGATACCTCAGGCTGGTTGGTAAGCGTCCATACGTCCGTGCCGGGGCAACCCGAGTTTGCGTTGACGGATGATGCGGGAAACGTGTTGGCTTACGTTCGGCCTACCACAGGATTGAATCTAAGACGTTATGTACAACAACCTGTTACCGTCTATGGAATGCCAGGCTACATTCCAAACCTTGCGGCCAAACAGATCATCGCTGAGCGCGTCGTCCGTTTACGTTAATCGAGTTCTCGGTTGCCTCGTTCGGACAGAAAGGCCACGACCGCCGTGAATCCATGGACGAAGTTCATGCGGTCGACAGGTCCAAATTCCCCAGCGGCCAAGAAGCCAGCGCACGGCAAACGATGGAAGTATTCTTCCAGAGTCGCTGCGTCGTGATGAGAGCTTGAGAACATGCGTTGGCCACGCCCATTGCAGCTGAACAACATACTGGCTCGCGGCATCAAACCACTCTTGAATGCTTGAGCCAGCAGTTCGGTTTGTCCCACCTGAAAGCGACCTGCCACGTGGATCGATCGCGCCTCTTGATCGATGCCCGTGATGTTTCGAATGAGAAACTCCCCATGAGAAAATGAGTTGGAAAACTCCGAGATCGCGCGACCGAGTAAGAGGAGACGCATGGCCATCGCGCGCTCATGGGTAGCCAAGTCTTGAAAGGTATCACGCAACCGCTCGAGGGCCGGCTTGCCTCCCAGGGATACGATCGTGTTGTCATGCATCTCTGTAATGACCATCGGATCGCCAATCGGCCGGCAGCCTTGGCTCACCAAGGTGGACCAAACCACTTCCCGGGGCATGATCAATCCGATGGCTCCACCGCGTACGACCTGGTCGTCGAAAAACATCGTGGCAGGGTTCGACCATGGGGAATGGCTCAGATTGCCACCGAACACCGTAACCGGGGCTTCACCCTCCGTCGCAATCGACTCCAAAGAATCGTAGAGCATTTCTGCTGAGAAGGTTTGAGGGCACGCGATCGTCAACAAACCGCCACAGGCGGTTGCAAGGCGATGCACTTCATCGTCGATTCCGAAGACACTCCAGCCATCCGGCGTTTCGGCGCACTCCATGTGAAAAATCTTGGGTGGGGCTGACAAGCCGGCAATCATAAGCACGCTGGCGCATGTTCGGTTCTCGGACTCCTTCGCGGTACCGATCAAGCCATCGGCGATCCCACCAAAGATCCGGGCCTCAGGACAGGACTTGCGCAGGTTCTCCAAAATGGCTTCTGCTCGATCCTCGCATTCCGGACCACTCACGAAAACAAGGATCCATTGCGGATCCACTTGGATTGCCGAGCGAGCTTCATGAATCGCGTTCCCGAGCGCGATCATGATCGAATCGTGTTGTTGAATCGACGAACTGGCTTGCATGGCGATGGTGTTGTGAGAACGGCTTCTTAACGTGGCGAGGCATCGAGAATCGAAGCCATGTCCCGATCGAATTGACCTCGAGTCATCACTTCGTCGATCCCAAGTTCAACCGCTTGTTGAAGCCTGTCGACATCCACATGGGGGCCGTAGGCAACGAGCCTGGTTGTTGGGTAATCCTGGCGCAGTTGTGGTATGGTTGCCTCGAGATCCAGGCTGCGGAAGGAAAGATCGAAGACGGCGAGTGAAGGCTCGTTCGGTGCAGGTAGCTTGTCCTTCAATGCCTCGACGCTTCGGGCCACGATCAATTCATTCCCCATGCCTCGAACGACTGAGGCTATACGGGACTGGAACATCAGATCGTTCGTGAACAAAACGATTGTCATACGGCGCTAGGTCCTCTTGTAGATCCATCGATGGAAATCACCTCGTCGGTGGGAAGCACAAAGATCTTACCATCTCCAATGCTTCCTTCCGCCCCGGATTTGGCAATCGAGCAAACCACTTCGATGGTGCGTTCAAGGAAATCATCGTTGACGCAAATCTCGAGCATGACCTTGCGCAGCAAATCGACTCGATACTCGACGCCGTGATATAGCGCGGTGTGGCCGCGCTGCCGACCGTACCCCTCGGCGTCCAACACCGTCATGCGCGTTACGCCAATGCCGCGCAAAGCCTCTTGAACCGCCTGCAATTTGCCGGGCTGAATGACGGCCAACAACATCTTCATCGAGAGCTGCGATCTGTTGGATGACTGGCCAAGCTCAATCTTCCGAAGACGCAGCAGCAAACGAAGAGAGGGTCAGGCCATGCCCTTCGTCCAACGCTGCTTCCGCATACGATTCGTCGGTTTCCCAAATGCGAACGCGAGTCGCCACGCCGCCGGTACCTTCGAGCACCTTGGGGCAGACTTCTTCGAGCAAATACCTTGCCATGTTCTCGGCCGTAGGGTTGTAGGGGAGAATATAGAGTCGACATGGCTCCACTTGCCTTAAGGCTTGGATCGCGTTTTCATCTTGCGAGCTGACCAGGAAGCTGTGATCCCAATGTGCATCCAACCACCCCTTGCACCGCCCCTTCAATTCGGAGAAATCCATCACGCGACCGACCGAGTCCTGAGAATCACCCGTGACGAAGAAGTCCGCCACATAATTGTGACCATGGAAGTGTTCGCACTTGCCCCCGTGCTTGTACAGTCGATGGCCGGCGCAAAATTTGATGCGTCGCATAATGGTCAGGTTCATGTCGATCGATCCTCTGCGGCGGGTTTCGATGCCGCTTCACGAAGTTTTGGGTTGTTCTGGTGTCGCTCCGCATCGCGATGGGTTTTCTTTTCCAAGTTGGCCTGCATGGCGGCTTGGAGATCGACACCGGTTTGGTTGGCGAGACAAACCAGCACGAACAGGATGTCTGCCAGCTCATCTGGAAGATTGTAGGACTGATCCGATTTTTTGAAGCTCTGATCCCCAAAAGTTCTGGCGAAAATGCGAGACAGTTCGCCGACCTCTTCCATCAGGATGGCCAGATTGGTCATTTCAGAAAAGTAGCGTACCCCCACTCTTTGAATCCAAGCATCGACGAGCGACTGGAGTTCGCGAAGGGAGAGATCGGGTGCGTTGGACGGATTCATACGGGAGAATTCTAACGCATGCCTTGTCCGTCGCGACACGCTACGACGTCGATCCGGCCTCGATGGGCCGCCGATCGGCAGTCGACTCGCTGGCCCAATGGAATTCCGTCACGTCGTTTTGTTCCATCTGCCAAGTGAAAAACGCGGCCTGATCCTCGATTACGGTCGGGAAATCGACGATCCCTTCGTGGGCCGAGCGAAGAATGACTCCGAGCTGCTCGAGCTCGCTGATGTAATCATCCAGATGAGCCGCATCCTCTCTGAGATCGTTTTGGATTTCGACAATCTCCAGGTCGTATGCCTGTAAACGAGATTTGCCCTGATGATTCCGCAGCATGCGTCGAAGATTCGATCTCCGCTCCGTTAGTTCGCGATGCGACAACGAGATGTCCGCCACGATCAATCGCAGCAGCGGAAGCATCGAACGTGCTTGTTCGATGGAGAAGACCGTTTGCGGACTGGTTTTGGTCGACATCGCGTTGAGCTTTGGCTGGAGTGCGGAAATGTCTGAATGACGATACCGACAACGGATACTTTCGAAAAGTTCACTTTCTATGATGTCCCTAGGTGAAATTCGTTCCGTCGGAGCTCCTAACTCTATTGTTACTCGAACCAGGCCCCCTTCAACCTCCGGTTTGCAGTCCCAAGCGGGAATCCGGAAGTTCTCGGATATTTTTTGCGGATTTCACAGCCCAACCTCCTCGACCGATCGGTACCCCCCGCCGCTCCAATTACCAGGGACGAGGCTAATCGAGAATTCGTCGCAAACTTGATCGATCAATTCGGCATCGATGGAGGTGGCGCGTTTGCCGGCTCCCGCAACCAATGCCATATCGGCCAGCTGAAAAATGCGTTTGGGGATCCCGTCGCTGAGCTCATGCACGCGTGTGATTCCTTGGGCAGAAAAGATGTCGTCGCGTCGTCCACATCGCGCGAGGGCCCATTCAAAATACTCAGCGGTTAACCCAAGATCCCAAGCGGGTAAATCGATCCGCAATTCGCAGGTTTCCAGAATGCGTCGAGGCAACTCCACCAACAGCGCGTCATCAACGGCCAGGATGGCTGTCCAATTTCCAGGTCGTTTGAGCAGAATCCCTAGGGTTTCCAAGACTTCTTCGTTCGCATCTTGAGCGTTGTCCAGCAACAGCACCCCTTGACGCCCGATGGCTGCGGTTGCCAGCAAAAGCTCATCGATTTCGTGAATGGTTCGCCCGAGCGTTTCTGGCTCCGTTTGGCGTTTGCTGTCCCTGAGGCCATCCGGACTTGGTTCGCCACGAAGCCGGTCTCGGATTCGTTCGGCTAATAGAATGGGCGTTGCTCCTGAGAAATCCACATGTGCCAACGTTTGGCGAGGAAGCCGGGACCTGCGAGCCGCTAAATGTCGAAAGAAGGAGGACTTACCAACCCCTTGTGGCCCAACCAGAATACCGAGACGACGCTCGTGTTGGATGAGAAATTCTGCCCTTGCCAAGGCTTCTGCAATCGATCCGGCCACAAAAAAGTCATTGGTTCGATGACTCACCGAAAAGGGGGATCGACTCAATCGCCAGTAAGCGAGATAGCTCATGCGGGTCCCTTCCAACAAGGTTTGAGCAACGCGATGTCTGTTTCCCCCTGCAGTGCAGGGCAACCCACGAGGGGTTCGCCGTTAAGGATCTGTTCGTCACCTCATGTCCGGCATCATCAGCAAATGTGGACCGTGGTCGAAAAATAATCTCAAAGTTTTTGGGATTCATTGAAGCGTTCTCGATGGGCGCTTGTTCCAAGATGGCAATGGCTATCGAAAGCAAGGGGCACGAAAGTTACACTAGAACCTCGCTCGGCGGATTCGCAGTACCCTTTTTTCTTTGTTATTCAATGCTTGGCCCTATCTTCCAACGAGAACTCTCCACGTTACCGAGGCGGCCGAAGCACTATGTAGCCCGGGTCGTTTTCCTGGTCATGTTATTTGCCATCATCTGCACGACGTGGCTCCTGTTGGCTGGCGTGCAACCTGTGCAGAACGCCGGGGACTTGGCTCGCTTCGGCGTCTTGATCTTCCAGTTGCTAGCCCCATTTCAGATGATCGTGCTTCTGTTCATGGCAGCACTGGCTGGTTGTTCGGCCGTCAGTTACGAGAAGGACAAACAGACTCTGACGCTGTTGTTGATGACTTCTTTGAGCGATTCTCAAGTCGTACTTGGCAAGATTGGTGCTGGGCTTTTGTGGACGATGAATGCATTTTTGTCCTCGGCTCCCATCGTATTTCTGATGCCCTTGTTGGGGGGCGTTTCGATTGAGCAGGTTATCGCGTGCACGTTGGTTACCGCATGCACCTTGATCGCAAGTTGCTCGCTTGGAGCCACGGTGGCGTTCTGGCGAGAGAAGACGTTTCAAGCGATCGCCGTCACCGTACTGATCATCGCCCTTTGGCTGGCACTTGGGGAGTTGGTAGTGGCGGGATGGATTCCCGGAGTGTCCCCCTCGGTTGCTGCCGTAATCAGTCCGTTGCGCGCGGTATGGGATATCAGCCAGCCTATCCCGCAACCCTCGGTCTTCCCTGTTCCATTTGGATCGGGCAACGCGGTCCTGGCATGTATCTTCATGGGGTGGTTGGCCATCTCGTTGATGTTGATATCGATTCGACAGCTTCGCGTTTGGAACCCATCTCGTGAACGAAGAAACGTTGCGGCGGAATGGGAGTCTGATACAGAGGTCGCGGTGGAAGGCGAACGGGTCGTCAAGTCATGGAAGAGCCGAGAGCCACGAGCGATGTGGAACAACCCCATTCTGTGGCGTGAAATGTGCACGTGGGCCTATGGGCGAAAGGTCCTGTTCATCCGCATTGCATACCTGCTGTTCGCGGGCTTGATCGCCATCGGATTGCAGCAAACCCTTAGCACTGGTGCCGCGTTGACCGATGCTGGGTTTCAAGAGCAGTTGGTCCCAACCTCTGTAGCTCTTTTGGCCCCTTGCTTCGTGTTGTCACTCATCATGATCAACGCATTGGCGGTCAACTCAATTACCAATGAGCGGGACGGTGGATCATTGGATCTGTTGCTGGTTACCGAGATCACTCCAGCGTCGTTTCTTGTCGGAAAGATCGCAGGCGTTTTATACGTTGCCAAGGAAATGGTGATCGTTCCATTGCTCCTTTGCTTTTACCTTTGGTGGGGCTCGGGCTTGACCACCGAGAACTTGATCTTCACTTGCATTTGTTTGTTGGTAATGGATGTCTTCGTGGCCATGCTCGGGATTCACTGTGGCATGATCTACTACCAAAGTCGTCTGGCCATTGGAACCAGTTTAGGGACGGTGTTCTTTCTGTTCCTCGGCGTTGCAACGTGCATGATGATCATGCTCATGTTCCGCGGTTCCTTCGGCCGTCAGCTCGCACCTTTTTTGATGATCATTCTCGGAGGAGGCACCGGTTTGTATGTCGCGCTCGGGAATCGCAATCCCTCTCCCGCCATCACCGTAACCGCGTTCCTGCTTCCGTTTTTGACCTTCTTTGCGATCACCAGCTTCATTCTTCGGGATCAAGAACTGACGGTCTTCAGCACCATCACGATCTCGTATGCGTTTGCGACTGCGGCCATGCTGGTCCCAGCGCTGAGCGAGTTCGAGTTTGCATTCGGCCGCGGACGTTTGGCCGAAGAAGAATCCTAGGTCGGTCTTACCACCATTGACGAACGCGTGGGTCGCGCTCGTATTGACGCCGCAAGATGGAATCAGGTTCCGAGCGAATGCCCATCCGAAACGGAATGGCCATGGCTGCCCCTGCGACGAAGCCGCCGATGTGCGCCATGTAGGCGACGCCTCCCGTTGAAGCCGAGGTGGATGCGATCGAGCCAAAGCCGCTGACCATCTGCGTCGCGATCCACATACCCAACACCACGATCGCCGGGACCGTAACGACGTGATAGAAGATCACTGCGTTGATCTGATTTCGAGGAAACAAAACCAGATAGGCCCCCATCACTCCGGCAATCGCTCCGGAAGCACCCAAATTGGGGATCACGCTCTCGGGGTTCATCAAGATCTGCGCAAACGAACCCACCAATCCCGCGAGCAAGTAGAAGATGAGGAACAAGAAGTGTCCAAACCGATGCTCGACATTGTTTCCAAAGATCCACAAGTAGAGCATGTTCCCAGCGATGTGCCCGATTCCTCCGTGCATGAACATGGACGAAAGCAGGGTGATGTAGATGATGGGAGGGCCCGGTGCTTGCGGGACTTCCTGAACCCCCTGTCCCGGAACGCGAACCGGTTGCGGCTCGACAAGATCGACCCCAGTCGTGATCTCTTTCGGAATCACACTCCAGCCATACGTAAACGCATCGTTGGATAACTGATACAAGAACACAACGATATTGATGGCCAATAGTGTGTACGTAACGAAGGATGGCGAATCGATGTGGCGATCATCATCGCTGATCGGAAAGAACATAGGAATATCAGGCCTTGGGCGTCAAGAGATTGCGGGAAGTTCGACGGCAATAGCATAACACGAATCGAGCCGCCTACGACGTCTCAAAGCCCGCATCCTTCGTCCAACGCCGGAGCACGAAACTTCCGAGGAACTGGACGCTAACAAACAACAAGATTCCAAGAAAAGTACATGCAAGGATCGCTGCCATGAGCTCGGCTGTCTTGTAGTTGGCCTGCTTGGCATTCATGACCATCCCCAATCCATCGTATGCCCCGCTGCTGGCGACAAACAATTCTCCCACAATGGCTCCGATGACGGCCAAGCCGCAACTGACTCGAAGCCCCAAGACCAGATTCGGAACCGACGACGGCATCCGCAGTTTGAACAAGGTTTTCCAACGGGATGCCCCCTGCATCCGAAAAAGATCGAGATGGTTCTGATCGATGCTCAGCAAACCACTCGTTACGTTGGAGATGATTGGGAAAATACTAATGATGCATGATACCAGCACTACCGTTCGCAATCCCGTCCCTGACCAAATGATCAACAGAGGAGCAATGGCCACGATCGGCACGGTTTGGAGAAAAATCACATACGGATACAGCGCCGTTCGGACCCAGACTGATTGACTGAACAAGACCGCGATGGCGCTCCCGATCAACGCACTGGCAAGCAGGCCGAGCAGCGATGCTTGCAACGTCACCCAACTGGCTCGCATCAATTCGGAACGCTGTGTCCACATTGCAGTCAGCACATCGCCAGGCTTAGGCAGAATGACCGGCGGAATCTTGAAGGCCACCACCACCACATGCCAGACAAGGGCCACGACTGCAAACACCACAACAGGTGCCACAATCGACGGCCACTGGCCTATGCCATTCTTCGTCGACGTTGTTGCTGGAGTAGCCATCATCGCTCGCTCCGATTCAGGGCTTCCGATACTTGACCATAAAACGATGCGAACAAAGGGGTGCTCCGAAGTTCGGCAGTCCGAGGAAATGGGAAGGGTACAGGAACCAATTCGGCAATGCGGCCTCGACTCATGATGGCGATCGAATGGCTCAAGTAAACGGCTTCGCTGATGTTGTGGGTTACGAAAAGCATCGTGCGCTGCGAGTCGGCAACGATGCGCAACAGCAAATCGTTGAGCCGAGATCGGAGCATATCGTCGAGCGCAGCAAATGGTTCGTCGAGCAACAGGATTTCTGGATCGGTGATCAATGCCCGGGCAATCGACGCTCGCATTTTCATCCCACCCGATAACTGGGAAGGTTTCTTGTGCCAGTCCGAGGGCTGAAATCCTACCAGTTGCAAACAATGCTCAATGGAAGCTTTGACATCGCCGATCAAGTTGCCTGACTGAATCTCGAAAGGCAAGCGAACGTTTTGCCAGACGGTGCGCCAGGGGAGTAAGGCCGCTTCTTGAAAGACAAACGCCAGTTTGCCTCGAGCTCGGTCCAACGATTCCCCTTCGATCAAGACCGTCCCTTTCTGGCAAGGGGCTAACCCAGCTACGACCCGCAAGAGCGTGCTCTTGCCGCAACCGCTCGGGCCCAGCAATGACACAATATGACCTCTTGGAACGTCCAGGCTGAGTTCGTCTAAAACGCGCTGCTTCCCCTGTCGGCCGTAGAACTCGACTTGAATGTCACGGCACTCGATGGCATGCACTACGGATGGACCTTCGCATTCGGGAACTGGTCGGCGATCAACTGGTCGATTTTCGCTGCAACGATGAAGTCGTTTTCGCTCAAGCCGCCAATCGCATGCGTTGTGAGCTCGATTCCTAGGATGCGATAGCCCGTAATATGCAGGTCTGGGTGATGGCCTTCGGTCTCCGCAACGTCAGCAATTTGGTTCAAACAGGACACGGCTTCGACGAAATTCTTGAAACGGACCTGGCGGCGGATCCATCGGCCGTCGTCGGACAGAGACCAGAGGGGCAACGCGGCAGTTTGAGCTCGGGCGTGGTCCAGCGGACAGGGATCGACCCCACCTTCACACGGGAGACACTTTTTCTGGGATAACTCTTGAGGTGATGCAATCGGCATGCAAACGTCTCCATTCCTCGAATTTTTGCAAAGCTAACAGGTTCGAAACAAGTTTTCAGTTGCTTAGAATAGGGAGGACTCGGGTCCAACTTCCTGAATGCCCATAGGATAGCCATCAGAAAAGGGATTTACCTGCATTTTGAGCCGTTCCGATTTTTTCCAGCGATTTCTGTGTTTGTTGGTCCCATGCCTTGGG
>JALOQW010000507.1 GCA_025459275.1 Pirellula sp. | reverse complement strand
CAATCGGTTCCTTGTCCTTGAAGCCAGTTGTATCCCCATGCATTGGTACCATCAGCCTTGCGATTGGTCCATTGGAGCGTCTTTGAAATGAGGTATGTTCCTGAGGGGAAGTAAAGGACACGATGGCTCCCCATCAAGTCATTCAAGGCTCGCTGGATCGCAAGCGTGTCGTCCGTTTTGCCGTCCCCTTTTGCGTTGTAAGGAGATTCTTTGACGTTGAGCACCCAAGAAGAAACCGGGAAGCGGATCTGGTCTTCTTTCGAGAGGCGAGCACCGTGAGTCTCGTTTGCGAATACCGAACTAGGAAGCGAGCCGCATAGGATCCAGAACATCCCGATCGCCAATGCGAACGCATTCATTCGCTCCTGATTGCGCTCAATCGTGTTCATGGCCGTCTCCTTCGTCATCATCGCCTTGCATTGCTTGCCCGTCTTCTGCGTTCGTATCATTCGGCTCTTCTTGGGTATCGATGTCATCTTGTCCCGTGATGCAAATCGCCTCGAATTCTTGGGGCTTTGCGGGAGAGAGTCGCGCGAGGAAGGTTTGACCTCGACGGAGCTGACTGGCGTCAAGGACCGAGGTCCCTTGACGAATTTGGGAAGTCGAGGTCGTTCGATACTCGTTTCGGACCACGCTTTCATCGAGTTCTACTTCGGCCACGATGTTCGGTCCGACATCAATGATGATCCCTTCGACGACTTGTAAGGGGGATGCTTCGAGTTCCACACAATGAATTCGATCGGACTTGGGACCGAACTCGATTCTCCCGGTCAGCCCAGGATGAAGATGGGAGAGATGCGCAGGGAGTCCACCGACACGCAAGATGGCTTGATCGGCTAGTTCAAGAACTTTCTCGCGACCGGAGTCAAATTCCTCATCGCCATCGACACGGACGGTCAGGGTTCGCGCGGTGCCAGCGTTCGATGGCGATCCCGACACGCCGAATCCGGAAACACCAACGACGGCGACTTCCAAGGTTTTGCCTAGTGCATGAATCTCGCCGATGGTTCGGTGATCGTCCCGGAGCTTGACTCCGACGTAGGTCCCTGGCTTGATGCCATCCAATTGACTTTCCGAGAATGCTTCGCGTACGCTGACTGTGGGATCGATATCCAGGCTGAGTGGGACATCGAACTCCTCGAGGAGCAGAACCAATCGCGCGGGTGTTGCTTCGCGATCGACCGCTTGTACAAAACCTCGAATCGATTTCTCGAAGCGATCGGGTTGATCGATGATCCAACCATAAGCCGCAGTCGTGACGAGGATCGCAGAGGCGATTCCCGCGCTCATCCATTTGAGCTTGGAGAAGAAATACATGCCGAGCATTCCTTGAGCAAGAGAAACGGTCGATGTCGAAGTTAAAGTTGCGAGCGGGCTTCCGGATGCGAAAGCCACGGCCGCCTGCGCGGTGGTTTGCGTGAAAGCCGAAGCGGCACAGGCACTGGTTTCCGCGCCGAGCCATGCACCGAACGCTGCCAGTGAATAAGCGATCCCTCGCTTTTGGAGTCGAGCACGCAGAAGCGACTTGCACCTCTCCAATCGATCCTTGACAGCCCCGACGCTGATCCCCATCCGTTGCGCGATCTCGGAACGATCCAGTCCTTCGAGCAACTGCAACTGCAATGGCAAACGAAGCGCAGCGGGCAATCGCATCAACTCTTCGTCGAGAACTTCGCTCAACTCACGAGCCAGCGCCTTCTGGTCCTCTGGAATGTCGGTCTGTTCTACATCCTCTCGAAACGAGGCTGCGATACGTTGGTGTTTGGCATCGACGGCAAGCTTGCGACGATGACGCAAGGCCGTTCGATAGGCGGTTTGGTACAACCAACCTGATATCCACTCTTGCCAACGGAGTGAGGCAGCACGCCTCGCCAATACCAAGAAGGTGGCTTGGTAGGCTTCTTCGGCTTCAACACGGTTCGCGAGCAACCGATGGCACACACCGAACACCAGCGAGTGGTAGCGTTCGACGATCAGCGCGAACGCTTCGTGGTCATTGGTATCGATGAACCTTGCCAGCAGCGATCGATCCGACAGTTCATGAGCTGAAGATCGATCCGCGAGCAGGTCAATCGGTAGGGAGGACGACATCGGAACTCGTTGCGGGAACAAGTAAGAGACACAGTGGTCAGCTGCAATGCAGTGACCAACGTAGTATCTTGTCCCCTCAAGTGCCGATGGCGGTCAAGAACCGTCAAGTTCCAGAAAGATTTTTAAGGAACGTTGCGATACGGGGAATGGAAGTAGCCGTCCGAAGGCTGTTGGTAGATCGGAGCTTGTGGATAGTAGTCCTCTTGGATCGGAGCGAGGGCATTGCCAGGTCCGACGCCGAAGGGCCCGACGCCACCGAACGGTGCGTACGGAGAAACGCCCGGATATCCCCACCACGGAACCCCTTGCGGATGGCCATGGCCAGGGTGCATGCCTGGATGACCGCCGGGAGGCCAACCTGGTCCTGGCATGCCGGGTCCTGGTGCACCGGGTCCTGGCATGCCCGGTCCTGGCATTGGGCCTGGCCCCATACCTTGCATTTGCCCAGCACCCATTGGCCCAGCACCTTGCGGCATCCATCCATTCGGGGCGCCACCATTTGGGAAGCCGCCGGGGGGTACTTGTCCCCAGGGGCCGGCTCCGGGCAATCCCCAGGGGCCGAAGCCGATGCCGCCTGCGGCCACTTGGGGCAGTTGAGGGCCCCATGCGCCGTAGGGGACAGCGAATGGCCGGTAGGGGTATCGCCATTCTCCGTAGGGCCGTACTTGAGGGCCCCACTGTTCAGTGACGTGGTAGTGATCGGCATTGAATCCAACTTGCAAACTGCTTCGAGTGTGTGTGTATCCGCTGCGTACAAAGTCAGCACGACTTGGCCCCTCTGGCTCGACGGCTTGAGCATACTGATCCACCCGTTGCCCCGTAGCATCATGCGTATACGTCGACGGGAGGGTCGTCCAATCGACCGTGGGCGCTGCCGTGGCATGTGCGATTTTTTTCGCACTGCAGTTTGGGTTGGAGTTGGGGTTCTGCGACCAAGCTTCGGGAGCGATGGTGCAGAGAGTTCCAAGAGTGCAGAGAGTGCCGAGCATGGCCAAAGCGATGCTCGTTCGATGGGAGGTTCGAAGGATCGAGAGGAGACCAAATTGTGGGTGCGTCTTGATGTGGCTCATAGTTCTCAGGCTAATTAGCGGTCGGAGAACTACTACAAAAACTGGCTTGCAATCTGCCCTCTTGGTGGAGACGACTCCGATTGTAGGGTTTAGGAGGGGGAAGTCGTGTGTTGACGAGGCGAGCGGTGGGGTTACCCACCGCTCGCCCAGCTGCCGCAATCGTTGGGTGGGAGTGAGCGGCAACGGATCTGAACATGGCGATGCCCCGGAGCGCAGCGAGTCCGCCCCGGCGGATCTACGACGGCCCTTGCGGCTCAGCACGCCGTCGGCCGCGGTCTGTCGCAGATCTACCGTGAGCCGCGGGCGCTAGCCGCGTTAGAGGGACGGGCCATGAGATCCGAGCTGCCGCAATGGTTGAGTGACAGTGAGCGGCAGCGGTTTCTGAACATAGCGATGCCCCGGAACGCAGCTAGTCCGCCCCGGCGGATCTACGACGGCCCTTGCG
>JALOQW010000155.1 GCA_025459275.1 Pirellula sp. | reverse complement strand
GCGACTTGATGTTGATCAAGGTCCACTCACCCACGGGAGCCTTGCGGAGTGAGATCCGTGAGTTGGTTGATATTTTTCGCGCACGCGTTGTCGACGTAGGCCCTGAAGAGCTGATGATTGAGATCTCAGGACGCGAGAGCAAAGTTCAAGCCTTTATCGAGCGGATGCGTCCCTATGGCATCACCGAGCTGGTTCGAACCGGCCGCATTGCCATGGTGCGAGGCAGCAATCCGGATACCGTTACCGACGGTGATGAACCAACCTCCCAGTCCAATGCGGTGTTGACTGAGTAGCGGTATTGACTAAGCAGTCGTCGCTGCCGGAATCGTAACCCCGAAAGCCAATTCACTTCCCCCTTTTTTGCACATGCACTTTGCATGTACTTCCCCACGAGAACGCTATGCCAGCTACCATCTACTACGACAACGATGCCGATCTTTCTCACCTGAAGGATAAGACCATTGCCATCCTCGGTTACGGTTCGCAAGGCCATGCCCAGGCGCAGAATCTTCGCGACAGCGGCTGCAAAGTCATCATCGGCCAGCGCCCCGGCAGCAAGAACTACGACTTGGCCGTCAGCCATGGTTTCCAGCCAATGGAAATCGACGAAGCCACCAAGAAAGCGGACATCGTCAATGTGCTCCTGCCCGATGAAGTCCAAGGGGATCTGTTCCGCTCCCACATCAAGCCGAATCTCTCGCCCGGAAACGTGCTGATGTGCTCGCACGGATTCAATCTGCACTTTGGTCAGATCGAACCACCCAAAGGAGTTGATACCTTGCTCGTCGCCCCCAAAGGCCCGGGACACTTGGTTCGTAGCGAATATGTGAAAGGTGGCGGTGTCCCTTGCTTGATCGCACTAGGTTCCGGTGCCAGCGATTCCACCAAGAAGCAAGGCCTCGCGTATGCCAAAGGGATTGGTGGCACGCGCGGCGGCGTGATCGAAACCACGATCGCCGAAGAAACCGAAACCGACCTGTTTGGTGAACAAGTGGTTCTGTGCGGTGGCGTTAGTGAGTTGGTCAAGGCGGGCTTCGAAACATTGGTCGAAGCCGGCTACCAACCGGAGATGGCTTACTTTGAGTGCCTGCACGAATTGAAATTGATCGTCGATCTTCTCTATCAAGGCGGGTTGAACTATATGCGTTACAGCATTTCCAACACCGCTGAGTTCGGCGACTACACTCGCGGCCCCCGCATCATTACGGATGAGACCAAGGCGGAGATGAAGAAGATTCTTCGTGAAATCCAAACCGGCCAGTTCGCGCGGGAATGGATCCTGGAAAACAAAGCTGGCGCACCTGCCTTCAAAGCCTCCCGCCGCCTCGAGCGCAAGCATCCGATCGAGCAAGTTGGCCAGAAACTTCGAAGCCTCATGAAGTGGATCGACGCCAAAGTGGTTGATTAACCGACTGCCGTTCCATGAAGCATGAAGGTAGTGGAAGTTGCCAAACTTCCTCGTGATCCAGGATCTTCAACCAAATTCGCTCCATTAGGTCATGTGCCGTACTCTCGACGCCAGATACGTCGAGAGTGGCATCTACGTCGGCATTGCCTTCTTGGTAATCTCTCTATGGCCATCTCGCATGAACTGAGTTGCCATCTATCGTGTCTAGTGACCTTGCCATCCTTGCGAACCCATGTGTGGGTATCGGAGCGGACGGCTCGGTAGCGAGACAGCACCGTATCACGCTAGCGGTGAATCGCGATCTGCTCGGCCTTGCTCCCGACATCGAGATCTTCACCGGACGGCTCGCGCCGTTCCGCTATCATTTGAAGGTGGCCCAGGCCTCGATCTCTTTTCATCATTTATGCCAATACCACTCCCATGAACTTGCCGACTACGCCCCTAACCCAATCCTCGGACCGGACGCTTGAACTAGTTCGTGGTCTCTATGAGCAAGGAAAATACGTCCAGGCATATCGCGCTTCGAAGCCGCTGGGACCTTTGGGAACATGGCCGGGCGTGGAAGGGCGGATCCTCGCGGGAAGATTGGCCGGGAACCTTGGTCGACGCCAATGGAGCTCGGCCCTGTTGCGGCTTGCGGGCCGCGAGCATCCCATGGATCCACGTGCCGTTTACTATGCGACCAGCGCCTATGTCGAGTCGCATGGTCCATTGTTGGGTTGGAAGAAACTGCAAGGAATGCGATTCCCTGCCGAGCGAGCCGATGCGGACACCTTCGCAAGTTGGCTAGGCATGCATGCAACGACCTTGGCGAGTTTACGAGATTTCGAGCGCGCTCATCGCTGGTTGGATCAAGCTGCAGAGACGTCAGCGGAAGATCCATGGATCCTCACCCTTCAGTCGGTAATCTCACAGATGGAGGACCAGCGAGACGTGGCCTGGGATTGGGTCGAACGAGCCCTCGAGGTTCGCCCATGGTTTCGTCCTGCTGTGGATCAGAAGATGTCGTTGCTGCTCGATCGCGGAGATCGCTTATCGGCTCTCGATTGGTTGAACGAGGCTCTGATCCATATCGAATCCCTTCGCATGATGGGAGCCAAGATTCGCATGTTGATGGATGAGGGACGCTACCAGGATGCATGGAGTTGTCTTCAGGACATGACACAAATGGATGTGCTCGGTTGCTTGTCCGGCCGAGGCGAGACGTGGCTTAATAGTCTCCGTTGCGACTTGGCATGCCATTTGGGGCAATGGTCGCAAGCGGCCGAATATGCGAGGGCTATTCCGAAGAGCGACTATTACAAAGAATTCGCTGAACGATTGGAGCGTGCTGCCGCCGCGCCGGTACCTGAATTGCCAACACGCATCCAACTCCAGGTTCCCTTCGTCCGGCAACATCATCGAACATGCGCGCCGGCTACGTTAGCAGGATTAACCGCGTACTTCGGTAAGGGGATGGAACACGAGGAAATCGCGAATCGTATTTGTTATGACGGAACCGCCGCACACGACGAACGCCGCTGGGCCGAACAAAACGGTTTTCAAGCTCGTGAGTTTCGCGTCACGCTCGAAGTCACCGAACAGCTGATCCGCGCCGGTCTGCCTTTTGCGTTGGCGACCGCGGGTGTTGAGATGGGACACCTCCAAACCGTCGTCGGATTCGATTCGATTCGCGGCGTTCTCCTGATTCAAGATCCATCCAGTCCATGGGTCGAAGAGGCAGCTGCCAATGCGTTTCTCGAATACTACGCCAGTTCGGGGCCACGTGGCATGGTCATGGTGCCCGAAGACCAACAACATCGTTTGCAAGGAATCGATCTGCCGGAGGCTGAATTGTATGACCTCCAATATCAAGTCGACCTCGCCCTCGACCAGCACAATCGAACGGAAGCCCAGGCCGTCATCGATCGGATGAGCCAGCGTGATGAGCAGCATCGGTTGACTTTGCAGTCCCTCGTTTCCTTAGCACGATACGACGGAAACGAAGCACTGAAATTGAAGTTTCTCGGCGCGCTCCAGGCCAAGTACCCAAACGACCTTAGACTGCTGCTGTATCGATTCTCTAGCATGGGGGACCAAAGCAATCGCCCCCAGCGCATCGAGGAGCTGCGCAGGCTCTACAACGAGAAAGGGCCCCACCCCTTCATTGCATCGCGATTGGCCGAAGAGCTCATGGATGACGCAAGGACCTTCGAAGAGGCCAGCCAAATCCTGAGGCGATCCGCTCGATACGCAGGCCCTAACGCCTCCATGGCGGCCTCCATTTCGCGTCTGTCATGGAATGAAGGGCATCGAGATCTTTACCTCGACTTTGCACGGCTGGCTGCTTGCATCGAAGATCGCAACGAATCCCGTTTGCGAAGTTACTTTCAGGCCGCATGCTTCTTGCATCAAGAAAACCAGGCCATGCGCTGGCTGGAGAATCGCACCCGATTGCTTCCTCTACATGGCGATCCCTTCATGACTCTGAGTTGGGCCTATGAGCAGATCCAGAAGCCAACCGAGGCATTGCGAGTCCTGGAAGAAGCGCTAGTCGTATTGCCCGAAGATGGTGTCTTGCACGCCTACGCAGCTCATAAGCTCAGCGCGTACGGAAAGACCGAGCGAGCCAAACAGCTTTTGGATTATGCACGCAATAAATGCCCAGCAGCCATGTTTCATCGCACAGCGGCTGCGATCGATCTGGATGCAGGCCATTTGCGATCCGCTCAGGAACATTTGAACAAAGTGCTCGAGATTGACCCATTGGATATGGGGACGATGGATCGCGTGATGCAGGTCGACCATGACCTGGACGGTGCAACCGCGGTACGCAAACGATTGGATGAGGCTCTTTCCAAGTTCCCGAGCAGCTACGCGCTTCGCGCGGCTTCGGTCTCGTGGATACGACAGAACGAACCGATCGCTGCCGATGAAGCGATCGATGCGATGCTCAAGGATTTTCCTCAAGATCCATGGGCGATTCGTGAAGCCGCAATCATCGCAATGCAGCGCCACGAATGGTCCGCGGCTGCGGAATTCGCTCGCCAAGCAATTGAATACGAGCCCAAGTATTCCCGTAACTGGGCACTCCTGGGGCGTTGCCAGCAAGAACTGGGTGAATTCGCACAAGCCAAGGCTAGCTATCGAGAATCCGTTCGCTGTTCCGTGGACGATCCGTACCCAATGCGACCACTGCTCGACCTGTGCGCGTCTCCAGAGGAACGTCGAGAGGTTCTCGATCTCATTTATAATGAACTCGCGAACCAAACGACCTATGGCGATGGCGTTTCAGGCTTCTATGAGCTGGCGGTCGGACGCATGCCATTCGACGAACTGGTGGCCAAACTCGAAAAGGCCAAGAACGAACGAGGGGACTTGCTACAAACCTGGTCCTGTCTCGTAGACGTTTTCTGTCGCTTGCATCGACTTGAAGAGGCGATTCACACAGCCACTCAAGCCACGGAGCTGTTCCCTTTGCATGTCGGAGCTTGGATTGATCTGGCTGCAGCACAAAGAACGGCCGGTGATTTCGAAGCAAGCCTCGCCACCTTGGAACATGCTCAAACGATCGGCATTACCAATCCCCAAGTCGCCAAGCAATTGAGTGAATTGTATCGTAGTCGCAAACAATGGGACAAAGCCGACGAAGTCTTGGTGCGGACCTTGGAATCCAATCCGCGTGACGGCGTTCTGACCGCATTCCGGGCGGAGACTCTGTGGGATCTTGGAAAGAACGAGCAAGCCATCGAAACCATGGAACGGGCCGTTGTGCTCTTGCCCAACTACGATTGGGCTTGGAACACCCTTTCGGCTTGGTGTCGCGAGCGTCAGCAATGGCAGGTTCTAAAACGAGCCTCACAAGCCATGATCGATGCAAGGCCGAACCAGGTCCGTGGTTACTTGCGCGCCGCAGACGCCGCCATCGAAGAGTCGGACCTTGCTGAATCTTTGCGCTGGCTCGAAAAGGCTCTGGCCATCGATCCTCGTTGCGTCGATGCATACCACCTCAAAGCCTGGGCTCTGTCACTTGCGGGCCAACATCAAGCGGCCCTCGAAGCCACACGACCAGAGGTGTTTCGAGATGCGCCGTCACCGCCTCTTTTATTGACACGATCCGAACTGCTCTATTCCCAAGGAGATTTATTGGGTGCCATTCAAGCACGAAAGGAGGCAGTGGAACTGGACCCGGACAACTACAACGGCTGGCGCAGACTCATGGCATGGACCGATCAAGGTACCGATGCTGCATTGCATGAGGAGTCCGCTAGAAACTGCATTCGATTGGCCCCCAACAACGTGGACGGATACGGCTACCTATCGGGTGCATTGATCGCGAAAGGGGCCAAAGAAGAAGCCAAGCAATGGTTGGCAGAAGCGATTTTGCGTGAGCCGGGTTATGAGTATGCGGTCCAAACATTGTTCGATCTGCGCCTGAAGGACGGCGAGATTGATGCAGCCAGAAGCATCCGGGATCAAAGCCTCGAGCAAGTCTCACCGGAATTGTGCAAAAGCATGTCCATTCGTCTCCTTCTCGAGGAGAACCAACCTGACGATGCCTTCGAACAGTTGTGCGATATGGCGAAGGGGCCCGTTCGGATGTGGGGAATTCTGTATCTGACTGTCGATGATTGGAAGAAGCCAGACGATTTGTATCGTCGTTGCAGCGCTCGAATGGCGACAGGGAATGCCCCCGAAGCTCTCGGCCGGATATGGGCCCGCACCCGTATCGCGACCAAACCGAAAGCTTCCTTGTTAAAAGACTTGAAACGGGTTCCGGAATCCGAAGCATGGTACGGCGCGGTTGATTATTTGCTCAATCAGGAAGGGCCATTACTCCTTTCCAAATGGACTCTGTTTCGCATACGGTACAACTTCAAGAAGAGGCTCCTCAAGAATGCAGCTCTTTGGTCGGCGATGGCTCGGGCCATGAATCACCACAAGATGTTTCAACAAACCGTTCAATGGTGCCGCCAGTGGCGTCGTGTCCCCGATATTCAGCATCCTGCCCAGTGGTACCCGGCTGTTCTTGCAGCTTGGTTAACCCAGCAGCCGAACATCGCACAGCCGTGGATCCAAGCAGCCCTTGAACTCCCAGACGATGACCACGCGAGCGTCATGCGGTTGTGGGGTGCATTGGACGCCATGCGCAGGAACTCCCCCGCAGAAGCAGCCAAATGGCTCGCTCGTGTGGATCTCACCAATGTCAATGAATGGTTCATCGACCTATACCGTTGGGTCGCATGGTACGTTCACGAATACGCGATGCAAACCGATCCGAAAGTGCGATCGAAATTGCGACGCCAACTGCGAAGCAAAAAGATTCCTGGAGTCGATATGGACAAGATGCCTTGGTTGAGAAACACGCTCGGACGCAAGCTCGCACGAGAGGCGCATGCTTGGTGGGATTGGATCCTCGCGTAGCTCGCGTAAGGCTGACCGTACGGTTCGGCAATCTAGAATCTAGTTCGCAGGCTCCTTCGGCGCATAGGGATAATCGACCGGTGTGTACGGGATCTGAAGCTCGGGTGTGCGAAGCAACCCTCCATCCTTGGACTTCGAGGTCAATGCTCGGTCGAGAACACCTCCGGTCAATAGGGTCCGCTCCACAGGATAAGGAGACACCCCGGTATGCACCATCCGCTCGATGGCCTTGAGCAAGAAAGCAAAGTGGGGATACCTCGGTTCGGATCGCTCCTCGAACGTCGTCCCTTTGGCCGATTGCCCTCGGATCTTGACCCCCACGCCAATCCGCTGGGCACTTGGGACCATGAAGACCGCACCTCGAAAACCGTCAACGTATTCGAATTGGAACAGCACGACTCCGGGAGCGTCGCGGATGTTCGGGATCGAGCGTGGCACGACGTCCAAGACCGCTTGCAACGCCTCTCGATCAACCCAACCATCATCGACTACAGACCAGAGCTCGCTTCCTTCCAAGCATCGAACCCATTTCACACCCGTTTCCGCTTGGTTGCGGCGCTCGACCAGAGTTTGGTAACACTCCAGCGTATGAAAACCATAGATATCGAGCCCGCTGTACCCGATACCGACAGCTGCATCGAGTTGACATCCCCAAGGGATTTCTATTTCAGGGGTCCGATAACTGACAGGGAGCGAAGACCCCGCCATGAAGGGGACCTTCATTTCGCGGGCACGTTCTACCATCCATGCGGCTTCGCTCCATCGCGTGCTGATGTGCTTGTCGTTGAAAACGGGGACAACTCGTCCGTGCTTTTGAAACGTGTCAGTGATCTCTTCAAAGAAACGTTTACGAGGATAAAGTTGTTGCCCCAGCTCATTGACGGGGTAATTGCCATGCTCACCGATACTGATCACACCATCGACGGGAATGGTGGAACCACCCACGGTGACCGCTTCTTCGATGGTGTCGAATCGGGGTATGCCATGCTTGTCAAGAATTTCTAACCCGAAGGCGCTTCCTTCAGGTTGGTCGATGTAGATCGACGTCAGCTTCAATGCAGGACCGGGTCCACCATCGTGATTCCAGCCTTGGAGGATCTTGGTCAAAATCACATCGGCGTGCGAGTTGGGAAAATAAACGGTGATGACAGCAGCCACCGACTTGGTTTCTTTGGGTTCGCTGGCCCAAAGTGCCTGACCCAAATCTCCTCGCCCAAGCGGCCATCCAAGACCAAAAGGCAATCCAGAGAGGAGCATGCCGGCTCCCAACGAGAGGCAATCGCGACGCGTGCAGATCGTGGGTGACTCGTTGGATGCGTTCATGGTTTGCCTTTCTGCGCTTCGGCGCGGTACTCCGTTTCCACTTGACGTTCCGTAACAGGCCACCAATCATGAATCTGTTGCGCCATGGCTGCAACCACCTTAGGATGTTCAGCGGCTAAGTTCTTGGTTTCCCTAGGATCGTTAAGCACATCGTACAATTGAGGCCGAACGTCGGCGCGTGGATGGTATTGGGCGTAACGCCCCAGCTCGCCGTCGTAGGTCAATATCAGTTTCCATCGATCGACAATCAGCCATCGATAGAGCAAGGAGGCTTGTGGGTTGTTGATATCGGTCACATCATGCGCAAAGCCTTCTCCGAATACTTCCGCTCGCGGAGTAGCGTTACCCGACGTGAGGCATGGCATCAAATTGTATCCAGGCAAGCCTTCGGGTACTTCGACTCCTGCGGCGGAAAGAACGGTTGGAACAATATCGACGCTGGAACATAGTTGTTCGCCACGTTCTCCAGCTTGGATATGGCCAGGCCAACTGAAGACAATCGGTTGTCGGACACCCCCTTCAAACGGCGATTGTTTGGACCTCGGCGCAAACCCCGATCCGTTCGGTTGTTGAATCCATCCGTTGTCTGCGATGTACACAACGAGAGTGTTATCGCGAATCTGTCGTTGGTCTAGATGATCGAACAGAGCGCCGCACGTTGCGTCAAACCATTCGATCATGGCATAGTAGCGGGCGATGGAATCGGACTCGACCCCCTTTTGCTTGTATTTTTCAACGAGCTCCTCGGGCGGATTGTGGGGCGTGTGGGGCAGGAACGGGGCATACCAAACGAAGAATGGCTTCTCGTCTTCGATAGCGTCATCGATAAAGTTAAAGATCGGCTTCATCCCTTCGCGGCCAATCGCGAGTCCATCGTCGCCATGCCGGCCACCAGGCTCTGGGAAACCGCGCGTCATGCCCTGGGTGAATCCTCCGCGTCGATAACTTCCTTCCCACCACTTGCCTGACTGGAAGCTGACGTAGCCTTTCGTCGCCAAGAGTTTCGGCAAGGTCGCTTGAACATCGATCTTGGCGATCAGTTGTTCGCGCAATTG
>JALOQW010000506.1 GCA_025459275.1 Pirellula sp. | reverse complement strand
CGCGTGCAGCGCGGTTCGTTCGTCAATCCAGGCTTCCACTGGTTGAGACTCGGGATACTGATCCACCTTGAAGTCGATGACGTCGGCTCGAACGACACGATCGCCATCGTAACCAAGAACACATCGATCAATCACGCCACGCACCAAGTGACGCTCCATTTGCTGCAGCAATTTTCGTTCGCGCGTGACCTCCAATCGAATGGTGCGGGGCTGGTGCCAATGCATATACCGTGACTGAGACAGCACACTCCGAACTTCAGGTGCCTCGAGGTACGTTCCAAATCGATCGACCCATTCCGTGATTCGAATCTGCGACAATTCGTCTTGCGTCAGAGCGGATTTCGCAATCTCAAGCAGCCGTTTCTTGCCTGGAGTACCGGCTTCGATCCAGTCGTGAATCTCCTCAAGCCATCGATGGACAAGCTTTCCGATAACCACGCCTTGTGTCAGTTCGGGTTGCCAGACATCCATCAGTCTGGACGACTCTAATGGTTCTTGTTTCAAGGCACTTGGAGCCACCCACATCTCATCCCCACGCGTGTCTACGGCCGCCAGTCGAATGCGAACGAGCTTCTGCCCCTGGCTATCCGCTGATGATTCTTGGCTTGGGTTCGGTGATTCCTGAGAATCTAGGCCTCCCTTTGTTGCATCGAACCATTCCGGGTCACCCAACTGATGCAACAAAGCATCCGGTTGATTGGAGGTCTCCTCGCCGCCATATAGGGTGTGCAATACGGAACTCCAATGCCTGCCCACATTCTTCTGTGGTGTGGTGATCATGTACAAGGCTTGTCTGGCTCGGGTGAGTGCCACATAGAATAAACAAAGTGCTTCACCGAGCTGTCGCTCCGCAGCCTCCTTAAAAGCCAGTTGCCATGGGAGGTCGAGGTAATGACGAAGTTCTTTCGCTATATGCCGAATGATTCCCGAAGGGCCAGACGTTGGTGTGGCTCTCATGACGAGATATTCTGCTGGTCTGCCGACAATTGACTGCTCAAGGGACGGGAGAAAAACCGCATCGAATTCCAATCCTTTTGCCTGGTGGATGGTCATGACACGCACGGGACTCTCGGATGGCAGGGCTACGCGGTGTGAATCCAGGAACTCGATGAAATCGTGCAGCCCTCGGCTTCGGAAGCTCATGAATCGAAATGCTTCCTCCACGAGTTGCTTGAGCCGCTCCTGGTCGCGTGCGTTGCAATAGGGTGCTAAATGCTCTGCAAGATCGCCGACCGCGTCCCCGAGTCCTTGAAGGTCGAGTGCCTTTCGAAGGGCATGGGACAAACGACTGGGAGTCGATCGAATCTCCTCAGGCCAATGGTTTTTTAAAGGCGAATTCACCACGTGGAAATGGGCCAAGGAGTCTCCGGGATGATCGGCCAACTGCATAGCGCTCCGAATGACCAACACGGCGGAAGTGTCGGTCAGTTCGTTGCCTCCCTCCTGGCTGGCATCCACACCTCGATCTCGCAATAGCGTGATGAGTTTTCCAACTTCTTTGTTCGTTCTCGTCAGAATACCGATCGATACATGTGGAGCTTGAGCATGCAACGAAGCCACCTTCTCTGCGATCACATCCAAGAGTGATGGGCTCTCATCGACGTCGTTTCCTTCTTTGTTTTTCGTAGATCGTGCATTCCGAATTTCGACGTAGCCTGGCAACGTATCCTTGGCAGTCGAGTGAAGTTGGAAATACTTTTCAACCCAGGCATCGATCACGGGGTGCGGCCCCTTCAGATCGGATTTCGATTCATCTCCGAGGAAGCTGGGGTGATGGGCCAGCCGCTTAAAAACATCATTGACAAACTCAATGATGATGGGGGAGCTACGACGACTGTAGGTTAGATGCTCTGTCTGAACGTTTCGGACTTCCTGACCTACCGATTCGAAGATCTCAGAGACTCCACCTCGCCATGCGTAAATGGCCTGCTTGGTATCTCCCACGCAAAAGAAAGACGTTGGTCGAGCAGGATCATCGACAACACTCGTGATCGCTTCGGCAAAGGGTTTCAAAATCTTCCACTGTTCCGGCGATGTATCCTGAAACTCATCCAGCAGCAAGTGATCGATCGAACAGTCGAGTCGATGCGCAATGGAGCTCAACGATGCCTCGACCGTCTCCGACGTGTCAGGCTGTTCCACCGATTCAGACATCCAGGCAGCCAACTTTTGAGCGACATCTTCAAAAGTCACGATTCGCCTTTGCTGTTTCAGGGCCGCCAGCTCCTGGTGGTATCGATGGAGCAGGTCAAAGGCGGCTCCGTTCTGGGCACGGCGACTTGCAAGGAATCTTGTGATCGCATGTTTACCCAAGGTTCGCAACGCTTCCACGAGGGCCGCAGGTATTTCTCGTCGCTTGTACGTTGGTTTCTCCGCATGAGAATTCACCACAAAGGTTTCCTTGAGGAAGCCTTCCCAATCTTGGATCTGGAACAGCTGAAGCGCTTTGTCCCGCGCGTCATCTCCCGCTGTCGTTCCATGGCTAGTTTGCTGGGCGATTTCGAACGCAGAGCGTACTGATTCTTCGCCTGGTGCCGCGGGAACTTGAAATAACGTCCAGATCTCTTTATCGGGTGCACGGCAATACAGTTGGTAGCCCATGGACACGACATCGTCGATTTGACTGCGGATGCTGCGGACCGCTTCCCCTTTGGATAACTGGGAGATGAGAGACCGGAGCTCGGACTGCTCGACAACTTCAAACAATCGGGTTATCGCATCGCGGCGCAGTTGCTCTTCTTGAACGGGGTCGATCAATGTCCAACCTGGAGGGAGTTTCAGCTCGAGTGAGAAAGAGCGAGCGAGCTGCGAATAGAAACTATCCAGAGTACTGACTCGAAAGCGATGCAATTGAGAGCACAGTCTCGCCAATTGGTATCGAACCGCTTCACGCGTAATAGAGAGGGGAGCTAATATCCGCTCAAGTTGGGCAAAGGAATCGTCCGACTCGCACGCGTGTGCGAGCCATGCCAAGATACGATGAAGAATTTCCCCCGCAGCCTTGCG
>JALOQW010000154.1 GCA_025459275.1 Pirellula sp. | reverse complement strand
GCAGATCCAACCGGTCGCAATGGGACGGAACATCTTCATGAGGTCGGTGGGTTTAGAAGGAGTGAAATACAGCATCGATCCCAACATCGGCACCCCGTTCGTGCGGATGAAAGCTCATGGCGATGAACTTGGCCAAGACACCAAGGTAAAGACTCTGGAACTTGGTTTCGTCCATCGCGGTTTTCGAGAGGCCATTGGAGGGTGCGATAAAGCTGGAATGATCTTTCGTGAAGACTGGCAAATCACCTTCTGCAATTTCGTATACATTGACGTCGCACTTGCATCGGCCCTTGTACAACGTGGGGCCATCATGGAGCTGGAGATCCGACAATTGCACCGCCAAGACGTACTCCGCATCCAGTTGTTTTCCGAGCTTGATCACATCAAAGGATCCGCTTGGAAAATCGTTCGCCACGGCGTCGACTTCGTTTGGCTCAATCATCGAAACCTTCTTGACGTTGGCCGCCAGCAGCGCGCTGATTTGACGCGATAGGGTAACGCCGGCAGCATCTTTGTTCACTCCATTGGGAGTCACCACGGCCACCGCGACACGTTTGCCTTGAAGCTCCTTGAAGTCTGCCGGAATCTCAGTTCCGTAGATGAGCAGCGCCCCGAGCGTCATCAGCTTGGTGCATCCTGTCACAGTCAGACAACTGAGAATGAGCAGGCACACAAAGCCTTTGTTGAAAAGCCAGAACGGACCTGGAGCGAACTGATGGGGGGGCATAGGGAATCCTTTCTCGCTTGCCGCAATACCGAGCTGTCTTTTAGCAACTTTACCTTTCGGATGCTAGACGAATCAGCCACTCGATCACGGCAATTCCCATAGCGATGCAAAATCCTGAGATCGATGCTACGGAGAACCATCCGCCTCGGGACGGTCGACCGGACCAGCTCAGCCAGATCAGAACGGGAACACTCACGATGCTCATCAGGCACAACATGGTTCCGCCAACGTTGGATCGGAGCGCTCCTTCCAAATCCCCTCGCATGCAGTGCGACCATGATGTCGTCATTCCGCAACCGGGGCATCGAATTCCGAACATTGATCCCATGCGAGAAAGTTTCCGTCGATGGGGATCTCGGTAGTTGGGAGAACATAGGTCCCCTTCAGCGAAGGATTTGTGGGATTGGTGTTTCGGCGCACGGCCTCACTCGCTATGGTTCCTGACTTGCGTGGGGGCGCATCGTTTTGCGAATGGAATGAACCATGCCATACGGAATGTACTTGTCGGCTGCCGGAGCACATGTGCAAAGCCACCGGCTAGAAGTCCTCAGCCACAATCTAGCAAACATCAACACGCCCGCCTTCAAGCCCAGTCTAGCTATCCTGCAGGCGAGGCACAATAAAGCCATCGAAGACGGCGACGTTTCACCGGGCAGTGGGCAATTACCAGACACCGGCGGAGGGGTTCGAATCCAGCCGAGCGAGACTCAGTTCGGCGTTGGGCCGATGGAAGCGACCGGAGGCAAAACCGATTTCGCAATCAATGATCCCAACGCCTTCTTCGTGGTACGACGTGGCGATGAACAGCTCCTAACACGTGCCGGTGCATTTCAATTCAATGCGACCGGTCTCCTGACTACTCCCGCCGGAGACCCAGTCCTGGGGATCGACAACAACCCGATCCAGATCGATCCGTCGCGACCGTATCAAGTCCATTCTGATGGCACGATCCAGCAGGAAGGGGCTCGATTGATGTTGATGCTGACGAGACCGCAAGATCTTGCTGAGCTTACGCGCGAAGGGGGCAACATGTTTCGCACAGAAGGCCAACTCGACGAAGTCCCTCCGACGGAACGCAAAGTCGTTTCCGGTCATATCGAAAAGTCGGCAGTGAATCCGACCACGGCCATGATGGAACTGATCGAAGCCTCGCGAGTCTACGAATCCAATCTGCGCATGATTCAACATCAGGACCAAGCTTACGGCAATCTGATAGGACGAGTCCTTCGCGAATAAGCTGCTAGAACTCCCTGAAAACCAATACTCCAGTTCCTCTTGCCGACACTACCTGTTATCGATGAGGCAATCCTAAATGAGCATACAATCGCTATACACAGCGGCGTCTGGCATGGAAGCCATGCAGACCAAACTGGATGTCATCGCAAACAACCTGGCGAACATCAATACAACGGCCTTCAAGCGTGATCGCGCAAATTTTGAGGATCTCTTCTATCGAAACAGGGTTTTTCCCGGGGTCCTCGATGCCCAGCAGACACCGACGCCCGTCGGAGTTCAGGTCGGCTTCGGAACACGCGTTCAAAGCACCCAGATGGATCTTCGCCAGGGCGCTATGGAACAGACCGGAAGAGAGTTGGATATCGCCATTGAAGGGAATGGGTTCCTGCAAGTCATCGATCCAGTCACGCAGAATATCCTCTACACCCGTAGCGGCAATCTCGACGTGAATGCAAATGGCCAATTGGTTATGGGATCAGCCCAAACCGGTCGCTTGATTGAGCCGGCGATCACGATCCCCCAAGATGCGACCGCCATCGTTTTTAATCCCAATGGTCAAGTCTTGGTCAAACAGGTTGGACAGCAACAACTGGTGCCGCTCGCGGATCTGCAATTGGTCAGCTTCATCAATCCAGACGGCTTGCTCAAGCTTGGAGAGAACCTTTATCAAATGACCGATGCCAGTGGCCAACCGATCCAGGGTCAGCCAGGCCGAGATGGTTTAGGTGTGATTCGACAAGGTTCTTTGGAGAAGTCGAACGTCGAGCCTGTTAAAGAACTTATCAATCTCATCACCACTCAACGCGGTTTCGAACTCAATTCACAAGCCATCCAAGCGGGCGATCAGCTGATGCAGCAAATCGTCAACCTCCGAAGGTTCTAAACCATGTTGATCGGTTGCCGTCACTGGATCTGGTGTTTCGCGTTCTTCGCGATGATCGTCAACTATGGATTGGCGGGCGATGAGGAGACCGGTGCGCGCATGGTCTTGCGAACCGAAGCAGTCGTTGACTCCAACGTTTTGCGCCTTCGCGATGTGTGCGATATCGAGAAGTCAAGCGATTGGGTCAAATCCCTTCAAGATACACCCCTGGCCCCTACCCCTCGCACAGGGATCGTGCAGTCTTGGACCCGAGAGGATCTCGCAAAAGTCCTCGCGCTGCGAGGCATGGAGCCCGAATCTTTTCGATGGGAAGGCTCCGAAGTGATTCGTGTCGTGCGCGGCAAACCATCGGAACCGAATGGTAGTGTGATCGCTGCAGCAGCAGCTCAAAGCGTTTCGGAATCCGGCGAAGCGCCTTCCCATCGAGACTTTGCTCCCGCGTTCATCACCCCTGTTACCATTTCTCAAGCCGAGCGTGTCGTGGCAACCGTCATCGAGTCCTACCTGCACTTGAAGACAGGCACTCAAGGGAAATGGACCATCAAACCAACGATCCCACCTAAACATGCCAATGATCTCGCGCAGCGACGCCAGATCGTCAGCGTTGCTGGAGGGGAAGCTCCTTGGGAAGGTCAACAACGATTCTCACTCCTAATGCGCACGCCTGAAGGCGAAAGCGTTATCGATGTCGAAGCGAACGTTCGATTGCCCATGATGGTCGTCGCAGCCAAGGGGCCTTTGGCGAAGGGCCGCATCCTCCAAGAGTCGGATCTGGTTTGGCTCGCATTGCCCCCTGCGTCCAAGATCAATCCGGAAGACTGCTTTACCGACTTCGAGAGCCTGTTGGGTAAACAGTTGCGAAGAGCAGTCAGTACCCAACAGCCCTTTCGCATCGCTGAGGTGGGTGCTCCCCATGCAGTGCAGACCGGTGATTCGGTGACGATCGCGGTGCACGCAGGCTCCGTGCGTGTGGAAGCTTATGGCCGCGCGATCGAGTCCGGAGCCATCGATGACATGATCCAAGTCGAAGTGCTCCCACAACGTAAACGTGTTGCCGCTCGCGTTGTCTCCGATCGTCGCGTCGAAGTGATCGCCGGCGGAGCGGGACCAATCGTCCGGTGATAGGAAATCCAATGTTTCAAGTCCAAGCTATGGGGATTCCATGTTGAACCTGACAAGTATGCTGCGATGGATGGTTGCATTCGGCTGGATCGTGATGTGGATCCAGCCCGGTTTCGCGCAGTCCGGAAGTCTGTTTCAAGACGGCCCTCAGGCAGCGCAGCCTGTGACGCCGATTGCCCCACAGCCGTCGGTACCCTGGAATGCCGATGGGATGCCTGCAGAAGCCCCTGGTGGGTCCCCCTACGCAGGTGCACCCGGTAACCTACCCTACGTCGGGCTGCCATTCGGGGGCGGTCCCGCTTACGTTATGGGCCCTGGGCGCAACGCTGGAGGCAACTATTTCGAGAATGGTTTCATTCCGCCCAATCTTCAAGCGTCATTCACTTACCAACCGCCGGTCCCCGCTCGTGTCCTCCGTGTCAACGACATCGTCTCGATCCGCGTAGAAGAAATCGCGCAAATGATTGCGCAAGGCAACACGACATCGCGAAAGACAATCAACTTCGACGCTGTCCTCCAGGATTGGGTTCGGATGGTCGGTATCGATACGATCAAGCCTGCGGTTCAATCGGATGGGGATCCTCGAGCCCGATTCAACGAAAACGAAGTTTACCGCGGGGACTCAACGATGCGACTCGCAGAACAATTGACCTTCAACATCGCTGCCAAGATCGTTGACATTCAACCCAATGGCAACGTGGTGCTCGAAGCCCGAAAGATTATTGAACAAAGCGATAACCGTTTCGCAGCTTCCCTCAGCGGGATTTGTCGCTCTGAGGATATCGGTCCCAACAACGTTGTCCTCAGCCGCCACATCTACGATCTGAAAATCAACCGACAGGACTCAGGCCACGTTCGGGATGGTTACTCGCGCGGCTGGCTGACCCGATGGTACGCTCGGATCAAACCATTCTAAAGGATCCAGGATTTTCAGCGGTTGTCGCGGTATTGCTGATGGCACTGCACACAATTCTGCGACAGCTTCTTGACCGAGCCATTGAGCTCTTTAACGAACGCATCCCGATCTTCAGAAGAAGCCGGAAGTGAGGCATTCAGCTGCATCTCAAGCTTATTCGCAAAATCACGTCCTTGTATCAACCAAGCTAAAAACTCCGGTTCTTGACCATGCTCCGATTCACTTCGGTGCAGTTCCATGTAATGCTCTTTGAGCATCAGCGCATTGGATCGAGCATCATCCCGTGGAGCATGCCAACTCTCTGCTTGAAGTTCCTTGAGGCGATCGAGAATCGCGTCCATGGCGACCATAGCATCGATCATCGGCGGAAGATCGGCTACAGGTACGAAATCGACCTGGAGTTGTTCCAAAGTCTCTGCCGCGACCGGTTTGGTTCGCTCGACCGCTTGAAAAAGTCCACGAAAACCGACGTTCGTGCCCGCAGTCCGAAGCAACTCCAGTCCAGTGGTGGGAGTGATCTTTCCCAAAGCGATGCAAACGGCTGCAGCAGCGGCGGGACTGCGATGTCGACCATGATGGCAGTGGATGTACACAGGCCCAGGGAGATCGCGCACCGCTTTAGCGATCTCCAGGATCCGTTCATCCGAAATGCCGTCGTAACCATGAGGTAGATGGATATAACGCAACCCGGACTGCTGCGCGGCATCCACATCCGGTTTGATGCCATCGACACTGATAATCGTTCGGATCCCTTGGCGCGCTAGTTCTTCGAAGGCCGGTTTGCCTTCGGGTTTCCCACCCGACATCACGCTGGAGTGAACCCAATACGCATTCGGAAGAAACGGGGAATCCACTCTCCGAAACGTGGGTTCCTTCAAGTCTTGAGCTACCGCTGCAAGCGTCAGAAGTGCTGCAATGAATAAGGACGGAATCTCGGCCCGCGCCGATCTCGCCCGGAACCGGATCATGTGTAACGTACCCCGCGGAATTGAGGCTCGAAGAATGCCGGCAAGAGACCATCCGCTCGCAACATGCCATCCATCGTGAGCTCGATGCGATTCACCTCTCCGTTGTCGCCCGACAGCAGTCGAACGAAGCCTTCTTGGACATATTCTTGCCAAACGTCTTGCCATTGAGCCACGATGTCCGCCCCGAATTTTGCTCGGAAGTAGGCTGGTTCCAGATAACCTCGCTTCAGTTGCAAAATCATTTCGCGGATCAGTAGCTGCAACGGGGTGGGGCGGTAAGCGCGTCCAAGTGGCAGTCGTCCTTCATCGAGGATCATCCCCAGGTAACGATCCCACTCCGGTACATTTTGGTAGTGCACGCCCGATGCATGTCCAAAACTCGCGATACCTGTTGCGAGCAGGTCCGCACCGCCCCAGAGGTTGTCTCGATAAGAGAAGTTCACCTTGGTGGGGTCCTTGATCATGGTGTAGGCACTACTGACCGAGTAGCCATGTTCTTGGAAGGTTTCGAAAGCGTACCGGACCCAATCCCGTTTCGTGGGCCACTCTGCGACCGGCGACTCGACTTGGCTTTCGAGGATGCCTTTGGAGTAAACCGTGTTGAACGGAAGCTCCATTTGATAGATCGTGATGCTATCCGGGGACAGTTCGAGCGTCTTGCGAATGTTTTCACGCCAATTTTCCCAGGTTTCTCCGACCATGCCTGCGATCAAATCGATGTTGACGTTCGGAAACCCAGTGGCCTGGATCCAATCCCAGGCGCGGTATACCTCTTTGGACAAGTGAGCCCGACCGTTCTCTTCGAGAATCGCGTCCGAGAAATTCTCAACCCCCAGACTCAAGCGCGTGATCCCTAACTCGCGCAGCGTTTGTACCTTGGCTTCGCTCAACGTCCCAGGTTCGCATTCAAAAGTGACCTCCTCGGCTCCGTTCCACGTCACGTACTGATGCAAGCGTTCCATCAGCGATCGAAGCTGCTTGACCGACAGGAAGCTGGGAGTGCCACCACCGAAATAGACAAACCGGAACTGGCGGTCACGCATGATTGGTTGGTCCGCAACCAACGAGATCTCCCGGCTCAACGCCGATACATAGCGTTCGATCTGGTCCGCGTTGACGTTGGTAAAGACCTTGAAATAGCAGAACTTGCAACGTTTCCGGCAGAAGGGAATGTGCAGATAGAGCCCCATGGGGGCCACCTCCCCGCCGTGAATTCCACCGTGAGCAATCGGAGGATGGGCCAATGCCGCTTCAATCTCCGGTACCGCCTCGGCCGTCCATTGGGAGTAAGGCGGGTAATTGGAGATGAAATAACTCCCTACTTCGGTCTTGGATGTCTGAGTTGCCATTGGTTTGCCATCATTCGAGTAATCGGTCACTCCCTAATGTAACCCGAGAATCGCTTCGATGCACGCGCTTCGATTCCGAGTCAAGGAATCGACCTTGGAAAATCTTGACGTTTTTGTTAAAGCCCATGTTGGAGGAGTTGTCTTGACCCGCCTTCATCGCCCAATCAGGAGCCGAATATGATCACATCCCTCGACATCAGTACCAGTGCCTTGGTCGCACAACGTCAGCGATTGGATACTATCTCCGGCAACATCGCCAACATGTCGACAATCAAAAATGAAGAGGGGGAGAACGAGCCGTATCAGCCCCGATTCGTCGTATTTCAGACCGACGAAGAGAAGGCCAAGAACGGAGCTGCCGGGGTCAAGGTCGCATCGGTCGAGACCGAGGAATCCGAACCACTTTATCGCTATCAACCGGATCACCCCCTCGCCATCACCGAAGGGAAGTGGAAAGGTTATGTGGCCTATCCCAACATCGACATGAACGAACAGTTCGTCGATGCTCTCGAGGCATCGCGAGCCTATGAGGCCAATGTTGGCATCATCGAAGTGACCAAAGGCATGTCGCGTCAGACTCTGAGCATCCTGGCCTGATTGAGTTAAACCCACGGCATGGACATTCGCAACTCATCGCTGTTCCAAAGGCATTCCGATCATGTATCGGAGATGATGCAACGTCTTGTCGAGCATCAGCGAGCGACGTCAGGCGAAACCACATCCACATCCGATCCCTTTGCATCCTTGATGATGCGAGGTATCGCCCAAGTCAACGATAACCAGTTGGACTCCCAGGCGAAGGTCGAAAGCCTGCTGGCCGGCGAAGACATCAACCAAGCCGAAGTCTTCACCAGCATTCAAAAGGCGGACATGTCGTTCCGAATGCTTGTTCAAATCCGCAACAAACTGTTGCAAGCTTTTGAAGAACTTAACGCGATCCGAGTGTAGTGAATGAACCAGATCAACGAGCTCATTCGACAAATCCAAGCCTTGGTAGCGGGTATGAACGCTCAATCCCGCGTTATGGCTGTACTGATGCTTGGTTCGATCCTCGTCGGTGCCGGCTTCTTGGCGCAGGGCTATACCGCTATATCGGTATCGAAGGAATACTTCTTGGGGGGGCAGAGCTTTAGTTCGGAGGAATTGGACCAGATGGAACTGGCACTGGGTGCTGCCGGTCTTCGGGAATACGAGCGCGTCGGGAACCGTATCCAATTTCCTTCCGCATCCAAGGATGCTTACCTAAAAGCGCTGCTGGATGCCAAAGCGATGCCTAAGCCATTGGGTAGCGAAATGGATGAAGCTTTCAAGAGCGGCAATATCCTTGAATCGATGTCGGTCACTCAGATGAAGTTTCGCAATGCCAAAATCAAAGACATGCAAGCCGCTCTGCGCAGCTTTCCCTTCATTAAAGAAGCCCTGATCACCTACGACGAACGAGCCGAAGGCTTTTCCTCGTCGAAGAAAAAGGCCGTCAGTGTTACGATCACGCCTCGGGGGAGTGCTGAACTGACCGCCTCGCAAAAGCGCAGCATCATCACGTACATACAGAAATCGTTTGCCGATCTTCCGAGTTCCAACATCGCCTTGATCGATACGCGAACGGGGGAGGCCGAGGTCGGCAATGACGATCCGGAAGCGATGGCCCACGATCAGTATCTCAAGACCAAGTCGTTTCACGAACAGCAGTTGAAGCGGAAGGCGATTGAACTGTTGACCGCGTATGGCGACGTGCAGGTTGCCGTGAACGTCGAACTCGACAATACCTTGGCCGAAGAAACCGAAGAGCTCAAGTACAACGAAAAGCCCACGACGATTCAATCGTCGACCACCAAGAAGGAGTTGGAGTCTCAACGTTCCAATGCAGGTGGTCGACCCGGCACGGAGCCAAATGCCTTGGCCAACCGCGGCGCCTCCTTGGCGAACGCGGACCAGTCGAGCACTACGAAAGAGCAAACGGAAACCGAACGTCGTATCACGGGCAACACCTTGGTCAGCAGCAAACGCGTCGGCCTCAAAGTCACCAATGCAATGATCTCGGTTTCCATTCCTTTCTCCTATTATCAAAAGGCCTATCTTCACACATGGCAGTTGCGAAACCCTGACCAGAAGCCTTCGGATGCACCGGCCCCTAAAGAGTCCGATCTCAGCCAGATCCGAACGGAGACTGCCAACAACGTGAAGCTGAAGCTTGACGGCATCCTCGATAAACTCACCCCCGGTGAAGACACATTGCCACGCGTCACTGTTACGGAACATTTGGATTTGCCGGAACCCTTACCTCCCGAGCCGTCGTTCATGGAAACCTCACTCGCTTGGTTCGGTCAGTCTTGGCAGACATTGGCATTGTTGGGACTAGCTGGAGCTGCGTTGGTCTCGTTGCGATCGTTCGCGAAAACCCCACCACCATCCGCCGCGGAGCCGGCATTTGAACGTGGTTTCGATATTCCACTGGACGATGCAACAGAACTGAATCTGACAAGCCTGGCCGACGACGACTCCGGACCGATCTCAGATGGCGAAGAAGGGGAAGGTGACGGAACGGTCCAGTTCCGCACAACGGGCGCTGAGTTGAAGCAAGGCTTAACGGAGCTAGTGCGAGCCAACCCCGACGCTGCTGCCACATTGCTCCGCAACTGGATCAGCGACGGCTGACACCTTTGTTCGCCGCCGTGGAACAGCAAATTGCCGAAGTTTACCGATCCCATTCGCGAAGCGTGTTATCGACGTTGATTCGGTTACTTGGCGACTTCGATCTTGCAGAAGAAGCAATGTGTGACGCGTTCGCTTCTGCCGCGGAAGTCTGGCCCCGCGAGGGAGTTCCCATCAATCCGCGAGCGTGGCTCATTTCAACAGGGCGATTCAAAGCCATTGACTCCCTTCGGCGAAATTCGAAGTTCATCGAAATGCAACCGGAGCTTGCTCGTCGCATTCAAGAGGTTGCAGCTTTCAACGCCTCTCGAGCAGACGAAGAGATTGAGGATGATCGGTTGAGATTGGTATTTACCTGCTGTCATCCTGCAATCGATCCACAAGTGCAGGTTGCCTTAACATTACGCGAAGTCTGCGGGTTAACTACTGAGGAAATTGCA
>JALOQW010000505.1 GCA_025459275.1 Pirellula sp. | reverse complement strand
GATCCGGCCGTCTTCAATGCCAAGTACGCGGGCGAGAAGTCGGGCGAGTCGCGAAAATAGCTCGCGCATCTAACGCGTGTTGCGACCAGCGCGGCGCTTCTCCCACCAACACTCCAGTGTCGAGGGCTCCACGAACGCCAGGTTCGCCACCATCATCATCGTTCCGAAGGTGATCATCCCCATAAACAACGCGATCCCTCCGTGTACGACGACGGCCATCGCAAGGACCGCAGGCCGCGTCCAACGCGGCCAAACAATCGCTGCATAAAAGACCTCCCAAAATAGGGTTGCATGGGTGACGATGGAGCCCAGTGTGGGTACGGCTCCAATCCAAGTCAGCGGCAGAGATTGGTATTCGTAGGACGCAGCGGAAAACCACATCGCCGTCCCATCCCACCACATCCAACCTCGAAGCTTGCCAAGACCACCAAAGAGATAGATCACGCACAGATGCAATTGGATCAAACGCATGGCCAACGTGTTGTTCCAAGCCAACCCCTGGGAAGGATCTCGCCTCCAATTCGCATCAATGCTCCACACATTCCCCGAGTTACCTACGCACAAATACATGGCCAGCATCAATACGACTTGATCGAGGCCAAAAAGGAACGGAGCCAAACGGTGTGCCGTTAGCAAGGTCACCAACCAAGCAATGGGGACTGTCCACCTGGAAGCCAGTCCAAGGCACATGCCGACTCCGGCCAACAACCCAATCCCTTCGTGCACCCATGCGACCGTCAACGAGTCCGTGTAGACCAAGTAAGTCCACTTCCATTGATCCGAATGCAGATCGCGCATGACCTCATTGGTCAACAACGCAGTCGTGCCGAAGAAGACATCGAGACGCAACATCCAAACCAAGTGAATGTAGGCAATCATGGCTCCCGTTGCGATTCGGAGGATTGCAAGCGTGTGAGCCGACCTTGGGCGAAGCAAAAAATCAAAGATCCCCGTCATCATGGTGGAACGGCCTCGCCTCCTTTCGGCGCAACCATGTCCGGAGGTCCCTCGGGCAACACATACAGCCCGCGCGGATCATCGAGTTGCCAGCCGTTTTTCAAGACTTGATCCGGAGACGGAAGATCGCGCTCCAGTCGACGCAATCGCAATGGCTCCGTTGATCCAAGTGTCTTCTCCATGCTTCGTTCGATGGACTCGCCGAGTCGCACGTAAAAAGCCCGATCTCGTTCCCATCGAGCGACAAAGTCTGGATCGCCCCGATCCTCTTCCAACAATCGATCTGGAGCGAAACGGTTGTTGTAGAATTCCGACAGCATGAAGTAGCGGTGGTAGAGCAACCGGGGCCACTGCCGGTTGCGGTCTGGAAACACGTAGGCAAACTGATCGATCAGCACCCCCTCATCCGAAGGCCGCGCGACGAGAGGTGGCGGCGGCTCCCCCGCGCGGTCTACCGCAACTAAGTGACTGGGTCCAGGGTTTGGGGCGAAGAAAAAATATCCGTGGTCTAGATACAGCCATTCGACATAGGGGGCGGTCCATCGTCGCAGGGCAGCGAACTCGGGTCCCGATTGAAAATCGCTCTGCGAAAAGAATCGAAGCGGCTCGGCCACAACGGCCAGCATATGCAGTCCGACCAGCAGACTGATCACCCAAGCCAAAGTCCGAGGGCACGCGCCCTGTACTGGCGGGTCATTGGATCGCTTCATGATTCCAGATGTCCAAGAGCTTCAACCTGTATCTTCTTCTATCTTCTTCACCCCGATCTTTCGTCACCGAGGGCTGGTCCCCTTTGGACCGAACAGCGTCAAAGCCAAGAAAAGAAGAAACGAGGCTCCGCCGGTGACCAACGAACCGATCATCCAAGGCTTTTGTTCCTCATAATATCGGCTGAATAGAAAGTACGGTGGCGGATCGGGAGTGTCTGGAATCCCAGCATCCAACAAGAAATTCCAATGGTCCCAGCTCAGCGCAATGGGATCGGCCATGGATTTGTCGTACAGCTCTTGGTATAGCTCCTCCTCCGAGTGCCCGAACTCAATCGGTGCATTCCATCGAAGAAACCCCAGGTACCCCCCATAGGACAAGGCTAAAAAACTCAATAGCAGCAATCCACCTGCAGCCACTCGAAAAGCAAACGATCCACCTTCGGCGCTCTTGCGGCGACTTACTCCCCCCTTCGCCCCCGGCTCAGGCGATTCCAACGGGAGCAATCGCAGCTGTCGTGTTCCTGGTACCTCCACACTTTGACCACAATGCGAGCAGGTGACTGTGGAGCCCGCTTGGGCCATGCCAACCGACACGCTGGCTTGGCATCCAGGACAGGGAAGTAGATATCGAGACATGTCTGAATTGCGTTTGGTATGTGAATTGCTTGCTTAATGGGAAAGAAACGTTGGAGTGTTCGTGACGGCCAAGTTTCGGAGAGCTCAAGTGTAATCGAACCGCCCCGATGTTTCGATCGAGCACTAGACCCGGCTCGGTGGCTAGTTAGAATATGAGAGCTTGCGTTGCGTGATTTAGGTCGCGCAGCGGTCGTTGAACTTCGTGGAACCCGGTCGTCGTCGATGACGAACGTCGTGGAACTTGGGGGGCAACGATGCTCACGGACGATGGACTGATCATCATTACGCATTAGGTGCGATGGCGTTCAGTCCCAATCCATTCAGGAATCGATTCATCCGCGTCACATAAAGCTACCGGCAACCAATATCTCGACCGGGCTGATCGCAACAGAACACGACCGATGCATTCGTTCCGAAGGTTTGGCAATCGTCCGCGGGGTACAGCGGCAAGGATGGTTCCATGGTCGTGTTCCTTCGTGCGATAAACTGAATCAGACTCTCCTCCAAAAGTCGTGACTTTGTCCTACGCGGCAAATAGACTGGAGCGAGGCTGTGTCTTGAGTTCATGTGCCAGCACTTGCATCGCGTTCACTAGGTCGGTTCTGAGATGGGTCGGTCGATCGCTTTGCGTTGGGGGGTGCGCATGCTAGCCACGGTAGGCTCGTACTATTCGTAAAAATTTACCATTTGTTTTGGGATTCGGGATCGCGATCAGATT
>JALOQW010000504.1 GCA_025459275.1 Pirellula sp. | reverse complement strand
AAGCGACCGAATCACCTCCCGCCTTTCATCCAACCAGGACATTGTTTCTGCAGCGGCCTGAGCCGTAGCAGGGTTCGTTGCCTCTTCTTGAATGGCACGCTCAATGACCGGCAGTGTCATCAATACGGGAAGCGTGGGCTCTGGCTCGTTCTCAACCCATGGATTTTCCGTCGTCTCACGGACCGATTCCAACGAGATCGGCTCGGAGTCGCGATCCTCGCGATCCGCGGGATAGCACAACTGCACACGTTCGAAGAATGAACTTCGGCGTCGAGGATCGAGCAATCGATAGGTTGCAACGGCAATCTCGGACCGCCTGCGTACGAGCCCTTCCAGCCCAAACTGCCCTTCGCAATCGCTGACCAATCCCGACATCGCACTGGCAGCGGAACGAATGGTCGTGACGTCGCTCTCACCCCGGCGAAGCCCGAGGAATCGGAAATACTCCGCATTCGCTCGATCGTTCTTTCCGGTCATTGTTCGCTTACGCATGATTCCAATCCAAATCCAACCTAGTGGTGACAGTAACTGTCCCAAGTACGATATCGGCAAGGAAAGCCATCCCGCCATAGCAACTCTCAACACGAAAATCTCTCAGGTAGGACGTCGTCCAGCCGAAAAAAGTTCATTCTTTCTCCCACGGTGGGGGAAAGCGCCGTTGTTCAGTCGCACCGCGAACCCTGTCGCCGCAAAGAATTTCGTCGCCCGACGGAAAGGATTGAACGATTTTTCCAAAAACAGCTGCCCCAACTTGGTGCTTTGTCACGATCAAAACGAAGGGCTGAGGAGATTTTGTACGACGGACTAGAAGTCCGTCGCACCCCAAAATGAGGGTCTGGCAAAGCACTAGCTACATTCTCGCCGAACGGAGCAGACTCAGTTCCAACCGAAGGTTGCGGAAGAAGGTGCCAGGCAAGAGGCTTCGCTGGGCGTAACCTCCGGCTCCAGCGAGATTTCCGTCTGGGTGACGATCCCCATCAAGAAGCGATTCGCGATCGCGAACATTTCCCCATCCAGACTTGGGCCCTGGTTGGAGTCATCATGAGTCAGCCGAGTCGCGTCGGAATCTCGCAAGCGTACAAAGCGATACGAAAGACCGGCGGAATGGGCCACGTGCATCGCGTCAAACAATTCAGTGTCGCCACAGCCAGGCGTGGGTTCCCCTTGCATGAAAAGGACCGGAAGCTGACGGGCGGATTTCCAAGAGGCAAGCGCTCGTCGATTATTGGGAAAAGCTCCTTGCATGGAAATCACACCGGCGAAACGATTCGGATGCTTGAGCCCGATCCACTGGGCTGCTGTCGCGCCAGCACCAATGCCCGCTAGGAAAATGCGTTCGGAATGGACCGGCAAGTTCTCGATCAATGTATCCACACATTCGAAGACCAAATCTTCAGCCAGCGCGAGATCCGCCATCTGCGTTCCCCAACGAAACAGTCGACCTGATTTCTTGGATACGCGATGACCTCGCGGAGCGACAGCGATGTAATTCTGAATACTGGTCGCCTCCATCACTACGTCTAACTCCCACTCACTGCTGTGGTCACTATGCAACCAAACGACCAACGGGTAGTCGTAGCGAGGTTCGTAATGCTCAGGGATGAACAATCGATGGGGAAAGCCAAGCTGCAAAGGTTCTGCTGTGCAACGCGTGTTCTCGGTCGCGTGGGATATCGATGTCGAAGCGTTATCCGACCAATCCCCTGTCTCAGCGCGACCCTGTCCCATGCGCTCGCTGAGCAACTGTTGCAGTCGATTCATTCCATCAAGTCCTTTTTCGACGAGGGGACGCAGCGCTCCCGGATGCGGAAAGTCGATCACGGCGAGCGGTTTTAAAGCGACGTTGGTAGGCGAGTCAATCCCGCCCAGTCAAGAATCAGTAAACTTCCGAAAGATGCATATCCAATAGAAATGCTGGCATTACGCCTTGAGAAGCGATTCCATCGAAGCCACGAGAGACTTCACGGCATCGACGCTCTTTTGGAACGCGGCCTTTTCAGAATCGGTAAGGGAGAGTTGGATGATCTTCTCAACGCCACCGGTGCCGAGGATGACAGGGACACCGACATAGTATCCGCCGACACCGTACTCGGATTGGCAGAGAGCAGCGCATGGGATAAGTCGTTTCTTGTCACGAACGATGGCTTCGACCATCTGTGCCGTTGCGGCTGCAGGTGCGTAGTAAGCAGAACCGGTCTTGAGGAGAGAAACGATCTCTGCACCGCCATCGCGTGTCCGTTGCACGATTTCCGCCATACGAGCGTCGGGAATCAATTGCGAAACAGGGATGCCTCCGACGCTGGTGCAACTGGCGATCGGGACCATCGTATCGCCGTGCCCTCCCATCAGCATGGCCGAGACATCTTCGACACTGACGCCGAGTTCCATCGCAATGAACGTACGGAATCGTGCGGTATCCAATACGCCAGCTTGTCCAATCACGCGATTGGAGGGGAATCCAAGGACTTGGAAGGCACGCTGGACCATCGCGTCTAGCGGATTGCTGACGACGATAACAACGGCGTTGGGACTCGACGACTTCACTTGCTCAGCGACGCTCGAAACGATCTTGGCATTCGTGCTCAACAGATCATCCCGGCTCATTCCAGGCTTGCGAGCAATACCTGCGGTGATAACAACCACATCGCTGTTTGCCGTATCTTGGTAGTCGTTGGTCCCGGTGACGGTGCTATCAAAGCCCATAATCGGCGAAGTTTGCTTCAAATCCAGAGCTTTCCCTCGCGGCATGTTTTCCGTTTGGGGGACGTCCAACAGAACGATATCCCCGAGCTCTGAAGCCGCACACCAGTGGGCACAAGTGGCACCTACGTTTCCCGCTCCGATGATGCTGATTTTCGCGCGACGCATGCTTGATTGGATCCCCCGATCGAAGGCTTGATGACTTTGTGTTCGGACAGGAAGTATCCAGACGAAAGCTTGGGAGTCAATAACCGAACTTCAATAACCGAAGAACGCGCGCGGTCGGATTCTTTGGTTTCCAGGCTTTGGCTGCGTCTCCGCAAGGACGGGATGCAGA
>JALOQW010000153.1 GCA_025459275.1 Pirellula sp. | reverse complement strand
GGGTCGTCGCTCGCCCCATGCGATTAGCGGAAGAGTTCTCGTCACCCGGTGAAGTGTACATGCCTCGTTTTGAGGAGCGAGGAACGAAGTCGTGAACGATCTTTCCGCGAAGACCTCTATTCAACTCCATCCGAGTCGCAAAAAGCATCGATTAGGACGCCACCCTTGGATCCTCGCCTCGTCGATTGTTGAACCCAAGGACCCGCCCAAGTTGGGAGATCTGGTCGATCTGTTGCACACCGACGGTCGATGGATCGGGAGAGGACTGTATAACCCACACAGCCGCATTCGCATCCGCATGCTGTCGTGGGATGCTAGCGAAGCTATCGACGAACAATGGCTCAACACGCGCCTGGATCGCGCTTTCGATCTGAGGCAAACCATGCCAGGCGGATCAAACTTGGATGCGGTCCGCTTGATCTTTAGCGAAGCAGACTTCCTCGGCGGTCTCATTGTCGATCGATTCGGTCCACACATCGTGATTCAAGTCACCGCAGCAGCAGTGCTCCCGTGGCTCGATCAAGTCACACAGCGACTTCGAGAACGCTATTCACCCGAGAGCATTGCGTTAGTCATCGACGATCGCACCGCCAAGAGCGAAGGGATCGAACCTCAATCCCGAGTGCTGGAAGGGTGCCTGCCCGATGCTCCGTTCGAGATTCGGGAGAATGACCTGCGTTGGACGATCGATCTACGCGAAGGTCAAAAGACCGGCTACTACCTCGACCAGCGCGACAATCGACGCGCAGCAGCTGCTTGGACGCCGCTTGGCGCTCGCGTTTTGGATATCTGCACCTATGCCGGTGGCTTCGCGCTGACGATCGCCCGGCATGCCCAGCCGTCCCAGATCATCGCTGTCGACAGCAGTGCCAAGGCGCTCGAATGGGCTCGCGGCAACGCGGAGAGAAATGGTCTTCAGAATGGTAATGGTCTGCAGGATGGTATCGAATGGGAGCAAGCCGACTTCTACAACGCCTTGTCGCGTCGGCTGGAGAGTCGAGACCAGTTTGATATGATCGTCCTGGATCCACCCCGTCTTGCGGGCTCGAGAGATCAAGTGGACCGCGCGTTGGCTGCTTACCATCGGCTAAACTACTTGGCCTGCCGCATCCTCAAACCCGGCGGGATCCTCGTGACCTGCAGTTGTTCGGGCCGAGTCACACGAGGGGACTTTCTCGACATGTTGCATGGGGTCGCGGTGCGAGTCCGGCGGGATTTGCAGATTTTGGAGAATCGAGGTGCTTCGCCCGATCACCCCACCTCCATCCACTGCCCCGAGACCGACTACCTCAAATGCATCATCGCCCGAGTACTGTAGCCGTAAAACCGTTGCCAGGCTGGGGTTTATGGAGCGGAAATGCCGCTGAGTGCGATCGGAAGGCCGTTGGGAGGCCCCCAGGGGCGATCGGATTCCGTCTGCGGGAGGGAGAGGGAGTTTTTCTGGGAAATCGCCAGGGATGGACTTGCCCGGGTTTGGGGGTCACCGGTAAACTTTCACCCCTCATTTTTATTCGCAATCGGCGTCGAAATGAAGCCAAAGTGGCGGAATGGCAGACGCGCTGGACTCAAAATCCAGTGCCCGCAAGGGCGTGTGGGTTCGACTCCCACCTTTGGTACTCCGATCCAGAAGAAAATTCCACTTCAAGAATCCACCGTAAGAATCGACTGACTACAGAAGCGACTGACTAAAAACGTATGCCAACCATCAATCAATTGGTCCGCCGAAATCGCGTCGTCCAGCGCAAGAGCACGAAAAGCCCCGTTCTGGAGCGATGCCCCCAAAAGCAAGGGGTGTGCTTGATCGTTCGTACGATGACCCCCAAGAAGCCAAACTCGGCGCTTCGAAAGATCACGCGCGTTCGCTTGAGCAACGGCAAAGAAGTGACCGTCTACATTCCGGGTGAAGGGCACAACCTTCAAGAACACTCGATCGTGTTGATCCGTGGTGGTCGTGTCCGCGACTTGCCCGGGGTTCGTTATCAAGTCGTTCGAGGTAGCCGCGATACGTTGGGTGTCAACGGACGCAAGCAATCCCGAAGCCGCTACGGTGCCAAGAAGGCCTAGTCCCTCCACATCCTATCCAATACCGCAAAAATCTTTTACTGATACCGATCGACATTTATGGGCAAGATCACCGCTTCACGTACCACCCTTCGTCCAGACCCGCGACACAACTCGCTCTTGGTCGCCAAGTTCGTCAATTGCTTGATGCACGACGGCAAGAAGTCCGTGGCCTACAATGTCTTCTACGATGCATTGGATGAGATCGCCGAGAAGATCAAGGATCGCCCATCCATCGAAGTTTTCGAGCAAGCGATCGAGAACGTCAAACCCTACATCGAAGTTCGCTCCAAGCGAGTCGGTGGTGCTTCGTACCAGGTCCCGATGCAGGTCAACAAGAACCGTCAGCAGTCCCTCGCCTTCCGATGGATTCTCGGTGCTGTGCGTGAGAAGAAGGGTCGAGCCACGGCCATCAAGTTGGCAGACGAATTGATGGCAGCCTATCGCAAGGAAGGTGCCGCGATCACCAAACGCGAGAATACCCACCGCATGGCCGACGCCAACAAGGCCTTCGCCCACTTCGCCTGGTAACAACCCGCTGCCTGGCAGCCACTATGCAAAATCATTTCACAACCCATCGCAAGATGGGTTGTTTGCATTTGGGAACCTCAAGCCCGCTGCGCTCAAGACGCAAAGAGAAAGGAGAAGGGACCCACTGAAGGAGATTCCATGGCAAGACTCCCTCGGAGGGCCGCCGAAGACGGAATAGATTCGTGGTTCCGCCGCGATTCTGTTTACTCCAGATTCTGCTTCATAAGTTCTACTTCGGCATTTATCGTGGGATTTTTACCAGGATCCACTACGAGTCAGGATCTTGAACTAGATCCACGAAGGGGCGAGGACTGCATTGTGCAAAGAAATGGTTAAAATGGAGCGAATTGCGATTCCACTCCCAGCAACGGCTAGAAAGCAAAAGTCATGAGCAAAGATCACTCGGAAATCAGGGCGCTCCTCGAAGGCAAGCTGAAGGAACTCGAAGAAAGAGCCCAAAGGCTCGAGAATCGACTGAGCCAACCGGGCGAAGCGGACTCGGAAGAAAATGCCATTCTGCGAGAGAACGACGAAGTGCTCGAAGGTCTCAATGACCTAACCGTCCACGACATTCACCAGATACGGTTGGCCTTGGATCGGATCGAACATGGAACCTACGGCCTTTGCACCGAGTGCGGTCGCGCGATCGCCAAGGCGCGACTCAACGCTCTCCCCTTCACGAGCACCTGCGTGGAGTGCGCACGCTGACGCTCGAAGGAGCGTCGCGTATCACTCGTCGAAGGCATGTCGCACCAACTCGCGAAATGCCTGACGAAGCGATGGATGGAGGTATCGAGCAAACGAACCGTCGAGCTGCCGAATGGCGATCAGCTCGACAACGTCGGCAAAATCTTTGTGTGTCCGACGTAGGCTACCAAGCCCGCTCGCGAGCTTCATTTCGATCAACCGCGACAAACGGACCACCGTCAATCCATCGAGTACTTCTACGTTGAGTTCTCCAATGGGATCGGGAACCTTCACTTCATTCCCTTTCCCAGCCTTCTCGCCGGCGATCAGGAAATGAATAGGGATACCACTTGGGCTCCGGAATTCTTTGAGCGTCGCATCCCATTCGAACGATGCAGCTAGCAATAGCTCTTTTACAGCGGCAGAATCTTTCGAATCAATGATTACGTCTACATCGGTGGTGTTCCGTTGGTATCCGTGCAAACAAACGGCGACTCCACCACATATCGAATGCGGGATATGGGAGTCATCCAAGACACGATGACAATGCGAAGCTACTTCCCAAAGGGATTCGTTTCCAAGCATTGTGTAGACCTGCTTGCCAGTGATCATTCGTCCGTCGATACCTCCTCAACCAATATAGTCTATGGAAAACCTCACTGGGAAACGATCCGCGAATTCAGCGGTACGGAGTTGCCAAAGAGGCTGCCGAGGGCTCCCTTAGCGTTTTCCGCTTTCTATGTCGTCACGAACTCGACGTTGAATCCATTTGGCTTCCTCGCGAGTTACTGGGCGCTTCGAAATCGCAACGAGATCTTCGCCGTAAGTCTCCTGACGCTCCTCCGGTGTCAATTCGGATACCACACGCTCCAACCAGACATCCCATGAGCCCGCCGTGCCGCTATTCACCGCTCGAACACCGAGTTTCCACCACTGGTTCTCGCGGAAGTGATACTGGGAGCTGGGCTCCAGCAAGATCCTCATGATGGGCCGTGGGCGAAGATCCGGTCGCACTGCCTTGAGGATCCCCGTCTTTGGACATACGTACATGTCATCCACTTGCAACTTCCAGTATCCAAACCAACGTCGTCGAGCGAAAACGGTGGCGCTGTCCTGGACCTCCACGTGAAGGCTCACGTACTCAAAGATATGAGCAAGTACGTGGGCTTGGACTGCGTTGTCGAACGAAACATGTTCGCACAACTCTTGATGCACTTTGTTCCAAGGTCGACCGATGTTCGAACGCAAGAAGCGGCGCATTGGTCCGAGATGCTCGTTTAGGAGTTTCTGCCGCCCCTTCCATCGACCAAGCATGGGCTCGTGACGAGGAAGCTCTTCGCAAGGGATCGACTGGACGTACTTGCAGTATCCTTTTTTGCGAGACGGATTCCGCGATCCATAGCGCGGACGCTCGACTATTACCTTGTCCATATCGGAACGCATGAAGGAGCCCTAAGTAACGATGGTTGTGTGGTTACTTAGGATGATGAGGGGCTGGTCGTGGCGGAGGTTCGCGAATCGCGGCTCAGGCTAACCGGAATATCTGACCGCAACCTTTCTTGATCGCTGTTTCGTACGCCAAATGAGCGAGTGCGATGTCGCAGATAGACATGCCGATGGGAGTAGCAACGATTCTTTCATCCGCGTGTTCGCGTCCCTTTTTTCTGCCTGTCACCAATTCTCCGATCGTGGCATAAACTTCGGGCATGCCCCCGGGAAACTCGGGGTCCGGTCGGCCGTCCTCCGTGACACGATCCCGACCGATCTTGTCAAAATACTCAGCTAGCGGAATGTCATCGACGATGAACTTGTCCGCACTGTGCAAAGCTTCTGCAGTGAAGGCACATCCTCCCTCGATTCCAACGGCTACAGCTCCAGGCTTAAACCACTGTGCCTGAATCAACTGATCCTCACCATTGGTGCACGTCGAGATGACATCGGCGCCAACCAAGCAAGTGCCATCATCGGGGCAGACTTGGATATCACCCGAAAAGTATTCAGACGCAGTCTCTTTGAGTTGAGCCATAGCTTGCGGCCGAATATCTCGAAGGCGAACCTGCCGAATGGCAGGAATTTCGTGGGTGATAAACCTCAGGTGCATCGTTCCTTCGAATCCGCAACCGACCAGCGCTAGAGTTTCCGCTCCCCTCCGTGCTCCTTCGCGAGCAGCAATCGCGCTAACCGCTGCCGTTCTCAGACCGGTCAAATACCCACAGTCCATGATCGCCAGCGGGATCCCTGTTTCTGTGTCGTTGTAGACTTGGATTCCGGAAACGTTAGGCAAATCACGTTGATAGTTCTTTGCAAACCCCGCAACCCACTTCAGACCGCACGCATTGAGCTTATGCAAATATGCAGGCATCGCATGAATGAAGTTGGCGGGATCGGTTCCGGTTGGATGGACACCGATCTTTGGATGCATCTCAACGGTCCCCGCAGCATGCTCTTGCAATGCCAAAGTCACCACTTCGACCACATCGGCTGGCGTCAAGGCAAGTGACAAGATGTCAGCTCGTGACAGAAGCAGTACGTCAATCGCTTTCATGATTTTTATCCCTGGATGGAGGCTTCACGCGTACGCCTGCGGCGGAGGGTTAAACGCAATACTGTTCAATGAAGGTCGTGGCGTAGGCATCATGCCTGCGAACTGCACGTCATGAAGTGCGAGCATTGGCGACTTAACAGCACTTGCTGACAGGCTAGAAGCCTATCCCACGTTCATCGAACAGTATTTATCGTACTGCGTTACCAGACAACATAGCTTGGCGAAGGTCTTTGTCGACGGGGGTGTCGGAGAGCCAGACTCCATAGAACGCTTTCTTGAATGCCAGCCCCTGGATGGCACCTTGGACTTTCCCGTTCTTTAATATGTGAAGCCCCTTTTCAGGTACATACACAAAGTCGTAGACGTCATTCCGCTTGACCTCTTCCTTAAGGATCTTCTGCAACTGGTCGATCTCCGATGCAAACTCGTCAGCTCGCCCACCGGTCGATTGTGCCAGCCCTTCTTGGAGAGAGGAGACAAGTGAGGAGCGACTGACAAACCCGGAAGTGATCCGAACTCGAATCGCCATCAACTCGTCCGCATCCAGGATGGCTCGTGCGTCCTTCGTGGGGTTCAACAGGTAGAGCCCGCTCTCGTAGATCTGGACAAAAGTCTTGGTTCGAGTCCCCGCGCCATTGAGTTTCAGGACTTGCTCGCCAATCTTGAGCTGCGGGCCCAGTTCCGCGTACGCTTGTGAGACAAGAACAGAAAACAACGCGAACGCCGCAAGCCATGAGCAAATCTTTGACATCGCAACCTCGATACTCTGCAGTTTCTATGACGCGTAGTTCCAATGACTCTTCCGAATTCTGACAGCAACGTTAGCTATTTGGCTCGATCGAGGAAAGACCGAAAACCCGATCTGTGAATGCTGCCATTGGAGAATCGGACGACTCATTCGTCATCGATGGCTCAAGCCCCCCAGCAATTCAATCTTGGGGAACCAGCGCGCGCTCACTGAGGAGGGTTCCATTCCGACGGTTTTGGGTCGGAAACGTGGAGTGGATGATCGTCACGGAACGATTTCATTTCTCGCTCGAGAGCCGACATCATTTCCTCGAGTTTGGTTGCGTACTCCGGTCGATTCGACAGATCGTTCTGCTCGCGAGGATCGGCATCTAGATCGAATAACTGCGTTCGATCGACGAGTGGGTACCGGATCAACTTCCAACGATCGTCCCTTATCGAGCGCATGCAATCGCGGTAACCGGTGTACAACCACTCGCGAGTTTTCGTATGACGGCCTTCGAGGATGCCTCGCAACGATTGCCCTTCAACGCCCTGGGGAACGGTGGCTCCAGCGTATTCCGCCAGCGTGGGGTAGAGATCCATTAGGTAAACGAGTGCTCGACTTTCCCCAGGAGAAATCCCTGGGCCGGCGATGACCAGTGGCACATGCATGCCCCCGAACTCGTACAAGTTTTGTTTGCCGAACAGCCCATGCTCACCCATAGATAGCCCGTTGTCAGATGAAAATACGATCAACGTCTTGTCCCACTGGTCGAGAGCTCGAAGCTCGTCAAAGATGCGTCCCACGTGATGATCCAAACATGAGATGCAGGCGTAATAGTCGGCCAGTTGCTGTCGCGTGTCTTCGGGTGTTCTTGGCCAAGGGGCAAGCTTCTCATCCCGAACGGTCATCTCGCCATTATCGAAAGGATGCAATGGCAGAAACGCTTTCGGCAGCGGGATCTTTTCGGGAGAGTACATCGAGTGGAAATGCGGTTCTGCAATTCGCGGATCGTGTGGGACTTGGGGCGCTAGATACATATAGAACGGCCGCATTTCTCCGGAAGCCTGTCGTGACTTGAGGAAAGTGATGCTTTGGTCTGCAAGTCGACGTGATGCAAGCTCGCGATTGCTTTCAGGGTCCTTTCCATCACCTCCATCCTTGATGTTCGTTTCGAAAGCTGCGATGCCCGGCGCGAACGAGTTGCCAGGCTTTCCCATGTGCCATGTCTGATAACCTGCAGCTTCGAGAATTTTGGGTAGAAAGGTTTTTGGATCATCGGCATCAGGGAGTGCGTTTCTCGCGCCGGGGATTCGCTGCCACGAGCGTCCTGTCAAAAGCATGGTGCGACTCGGCGTACACACAGCTCCGATCATCGATCCCATGGTGTAACAGCGGGTGAAGGAAACACCTCGTTGGACAAGGCGATCCAAGTTGGGGGTGACCAAAACCTCGGTTCCTAGTGAGTGCAATCCATCGGCGCGGAGATCATCCAAGTGGATATGCAGAATGTTGAGTTGTTCCGCTGTGGTATGTGAGGCGATGAAGCCTGTCATCCAAACAGGTGCAAGGAACATAGCAAGCCATCGAAGCAGCATCAGAAACGGCTCCTTACTTTTCATCTACTTTTGCGGTCGTTGCACTAAACAGTGGATAAGGCGCACTAGGTCGTTTCGATCGGCCATTTGAAAGTGGATCGGATCGGGACGTGTCGTCCGGACGCAGAGGACTCGCGGGCGGCGGTTATGATCTCAAGGACGTGCAAAGCATGTTCGGGAGTTACCAGAAGCTCTTTGCCTGTGGCGAGGCACTCAGCAGCCAAGGCGGCCCCCTGTTGCCATACATAACCCTCGGCGTCGGTCGCATGGCGTGTGAGCTTCGGTGAGTCGGGGGTGGCCAAATCGACTCCCAACGGGGCCCAGTCGTAGCCAACCATCCCCATATAGCCCCCCGAACCCACGATGCTGATCGTATGACGCGATTCTTGGCTCCCATCATGTCCATGAGGGTTGAAGTAATTGAAGCCGGACTGGATGTGCGAGATCACGCCTTCTCCGTGATCGACCAGAATCATGGCATTGTCTTCTTCGGTCACTTGAATGCGGCCTTTGTCTTCGACGGTACGTTCCGGCGTGACGATACTGAGCATGGCGGTAACCCGTTTCGCAGGCCCAAGCAGTCCAGTCAGCGTGGTGATGTTGTAGACCGCCAAATCCGGCATCGAACCGCCGAGCTTCTCGTAGAAGAATGCTGACCAGCCGGGTCCTTCATGCCCGTAATCCGCATGCGCTGCAGCCACTCGGCCCAATCCACTTCGGCGCAGCTGTTTGTTCATAAAAGAAAACTGTGGACTTTGAACTGTGATCGGGGCGCCCCACAGTCGCGTTCCTTTCTCTTTGGCCAGGCGGAGCAATTGTTCCGCTGCGACGAGTGAGTTTGCGATCGGCTTTTCGCTCCAGACATGTTTACCGGCTTCAATGGCTTTGCGGTTGATGGCCTCATGCTGTTGCATGTCGGTCAAGTCGATCAGAAACTCGAACGGAACCCCGGCCAGCATGGCATCGATGTTCGGGTAGTGTGAGCCCACCTGAAACCGCTCGGCTTGTTTCTTCGCTCTTTCAGGCTTGATATCGCAGAGGCTGACAACGTCGACGTATGGGCACGCCTTGAGCACCGGCAGATAGGAGTTAGAGACACTCCCGCAACCGATCACACCGGTGGAGATGCGGCGGAAGGGCTGAGTTGCTCG
>JALOQW010000152.1 GCA_025459275.1 Pirellula sp. | reverse complement strand
TGATCCCTCCCAAGGGTGTTCTACTGGAACGCATCACGCGCACGGAAGACCGAAGGTATCCAGGAATTAGCGGGCCAAGGTGTTGGCTACTGTCGTCGACCGACGGCAGATTTCTTTACGCTCCCATGCGAGACGACGAAGGGGTCGTTCAAGTCATGGCCATCGACGCAGCTTCCGGGGACCTTGAGCCGTTGACTGAGCTGAGCTCCTCGTTGGAGAGTCCACTCGCCCTCGACCCAGGGGGGACCATGCTTTCCTTGATGTCCAGTGGACGAGTGGGTGTTCTGGATTTAGGAACAGGACGAGTCGTCTGGTCGCAGGATTTGCGAGAACGACTCGAAATCCCCTGGGGGGCGTTCCACTTTTATCCAGATAATCAAGGCTTACTCTTCCACGCTTACGACAAAAACGACAGCGCGAGATGGCTGCAGATCTGGACATTGGCCCTACACTAATAGGAAAGATTCCATTTCAGGCGACGGACGGAGAGGGCGATGGGCAAAAAGCGCAAAGACATTGGAGGGGTCGTCCACGTTTATCAGAAGTTCAATCCGACGGAGTTCCCCAGCCCTCATGCCGAAGCTCCTGACTTGGTATCGAACGCATTCGAACATGCGCTGGCGTACGGAAGCTATCGAGAACTAACGGAAGAGGAACTGGCGCGAGCTGTCCATTTGGATCCTAGCCAAATCGCCGGCCTCGGCCCTAGCATCGACGCCCTTCGGGCCCTTTTGGAGGAACGCAAACGAAAGATTCTGGAAACCTACACGGTCGACGGTTTGGACAAGAAGGCGCAGGATCGGTTCGAGAAACTGTCGCGGCGCGTTCGACCGCCGGCGAAACTCAAAGGCCTCTACGATCGTGCGATTCGCCAGAAGCAAATTTATCTCCTGGAACAGCTGTGGTACCAGGCAGACCGAAGCGATCCCGATTTTGCACGCGACATTCTGGTGACGATGGAATCTCTGGGAGACAAGTATCAGATCGACGAGCTCGTAAGCAAGTACGTGTTCACCGGCAGCGAACGACTTGATATCCCAAGCGCTATCGAGGTCAAGAAAGAACTGGAAAAGATCGACGAACTCCTCAAGCAATTGGAGGAAGCCGCAAAGACGGCCCAGATCGCACTCATCGACATGGAGGCACTTGCCGAATTCGCGCCTCCACAGGATTTGAATTCGCTCGAAGAGATTCGCCAGCAAATCAACAACGTTGTCCGTGAATTGGCAGAGCGCCAAGGCCTTGAGCAAAACGAAGCAGGCGGATTTCGCTTGACTCCCAAAGCGTACAAGACATTTCAGGCCAAGTTGCTTGAGCGGATCTTTTCAAATCTCCAGTCGTCTCGAAGTGGTCGACACACCGGTCGGATTGTAGGGGACGGCAGTGTTGAGTTGCCCAGCACCAAGTCGTACGAATTCGGCGATTCGATCGCGAATGTGGATGTCGTCCAATCGGTAGTCAACGCGATGCTTCGGCGCCCTGACGAGAGACCCGTACGCTTGTCGAGCGACGATCTCGAAGTGTTTCGAACACGCAACACACCGAAATGCGCTACTGTCGTCATTATGGATATGAGTGGTTCCATGCGATACGACGGTCAGTACATCAACGTCAAACGAATGGCGCTCGCCCTGCAAGGACTCATAACCAGCGAATACCCAGGCGACTTTCTTCGGTTCATCGAGATGTTCACCTTTGCCAAGCTCCGTCGTCCCGGTGAAGTCATCGATCTGATGCCCAAGCCTGTCACGATCCACCAACCCGTCGTACGCCTCAAAGCCGACATGAGTCGGGAGAATATCACCGAGCTCGATGTCCCTCCACACTTCACGAATATTCAACATGCGCTCCGGCTTGCCCGACAGAACCTGGCAACCGCAGACACCCGCAACAAACAGATTGTTCTTATCACCGACGGATTACCCACGGCCCACTTCGAGGATGAGATGCTCTATTTGCTGTATCCACCCGACCCGCGAACGGAACAGCAAACGATGCGCGAAGCGGTGATGTGCGCAAAAGATGGGATCACAATCAATATCTTTTTGGTACCGAGTTGGTCGCAGTCTGAAGAGGATATCCGATTTGCGTATCGCATGGCGGAACAATCCAAAGGTCGCGTCTTCTTTACGGCAGGCAACGACCTGGACCGATTCGTTTTGTGGGATTACATCGACCGCAAACGAGAGATTCTGGGTGGTTAAGGTCAGGATGCCGAGTGAAACGACTGGACCAACCCATACTTAAAGACTGTTTCGCAGCGAACGAATCCGACTGAGTGGTATAGATGGATCGCCGCCAAGTTGTGGACCGTCACTTCCAAGGTCACGCTCCGACACCCGGCGGCATGGAACGCCAGGAGCGATCGACGAATCAACTCGCGTCCAACCCCCCGACCGCGGGCCATGGGTACCACCCCGATGTTCTGGATCGCTCCTTGGGTGGGGCCTGTCAGGAGCCCCTGGATGGTCCCCAGCGGGCTTTCCCATTCGGTTCCAGGTCGATCGACGGCGAGCCACGTTGCCTCAGGAACAAACGCATTCTTCCCAGCGATGTCTCGCATCAATTGTCGACACCCTTCGCGGTCCGCAAGGCAGGGGAAAACGCTCCCATCCATCTCGTTTCGAAAACTCTCCCATTTCGCGAGGGCATGCATCCCTAGAAGCTTAGGATGCCACGGGAGAAACGCAACGTCGTCTGATGCCGTTCGTTCTGGGATCCGGCACGGCAATTCGACCCGCATCCGATAGCGTTTGAAGAAAACCGACATGGAAACTAGCAAAGGGTATCTTGGTATCCCGCGACAGGCACTTCTCCGTGTATCGTTCGAATTCCGGTCGATTTGTCAATCCTCGTGCCGTATACTAGAAGTGTCGCATCGCAGGCTTCTCTAGGACGGTTCCTCGCCATGGCATCCCCCTACTTCCAATTTCTTCTCGTCGGATTGGCGACCGTAGGGGTAGGTCCGGCGGCATCCGCCGATGTGATCGAACTTCGAGATGGCGGCGTCATTGTCGGAAAAGTGCTGAACCCGCAAGGAGGCCAGACCGTTCGAATCGAGACCGACGACGGGACGATCATCGAACTCGATCGCAAGCTGACCAAGATCCATGCTTCCATGGAACGCGAGTTGGAATACATCGACAAGGCCAAAGCCCGTGGCGACTCTTTGGAAGACCACAAGGCCTTGGTGGAAGCCTGCGTCAATGAAGGACTGCAAACCTTAGCCAACGCTCACCGAGAACGAATCGTCGAACTCGACCCGAGTGATCGCCAGTCCTGGGATCTTCTCAAGTATTTCAAAGACGAGGCCAGCGGCAAATGGCTCCGTCGTGAAGTCGTGATGTACCGTCGCGGCAAAGTAAAGGGAGATAAAGGTCGATGGTACACATGGCAAGAAAAAGCGTTGATGGATTTGGACCGCAAGTACACCGAGCAGCGCGTTGCGGCTGAAAAAGAACTACAACAGCGGCTCAAGGGATTGACGGGGAATGCCAAACAGCAATCCGAAGCACAAGCGTACTTCCAGAATCTCAACAACCCACTGGTGATCACCAAGCTACTGAAGCTGTTTCGCGAAGACCGGTCTCAGGATCGCTCGTTCTACTTCCAACTGCTCCAGCAAATGCCCCCGCAAGCCGTCGCCCCAGCCATAATCTCCATCGCCCTGGAAGATGCGGACATGACCTTTGTCAACTCGGCGCTGGATTACCTGGAATCCTCCGATGAATTGGTTCAAGAAATGGCCTTGGCTTCGTTTGCAGCCCGTCTCAAGGACAAGAAGAAGAGAGAACGAGCTGCGTACTGCATGGCTCCTATTGCTGACGAACGCTTCATCGGCATGCTAATTGATTCGCTCCTCTCCACCGATCTGGTTGTGCCAGCTGGCCCGCCCGGAGCATTGAACGCTGGTGTCGGAAGAGATGGAGGGGTCGGATTCAGCAGCGGCGGCCAGCAACCACAACAGCGGGTGAATCAGCACAAGAATGTTCTCGCAACCTTGACTCAACTCACTGGACAGAATTTTGGTTTCGACGTGCAGGCATGGCGCGTATGGTTCGCGCAGACCTATGCCTATGAGAACCTCGATCTACGTCGCGACGAGTATTGATCGAGGTGGCGTTGAAGATCGCAATTTTTGAGTTTGTCTGTGGAAGTGGTACGCTTCGAGCGCCGACATCCGAAGCACAGACCCCGTCGATCGACCATAACCAATGGTCTGCCTTGTTGAATGAAGGCCTCGCCATGTTGACGACATTGGCGATCGACATGATGCGATGTGGTTTCGCTGTCCGCACCGTCTTGGAACCTTCCATCGCCCAGAAAGCGATTACAAGCAGGTGGGATGGTACCCTCGGGAGCTGGTCTCTCATCGACTACTCTCCGACACGTACCGTCGATGAGATTGCAGAGCGCTGGACACAAGCTGCGCAGGGCACGGATGCGGTGATCATCATCGCACCGGAACTCGATGGCACCTTGGAACGCATCGTCTCATTCATGCGGGATCAAGGATTAACAGTCCTTGCAGGGGACTCCTGTTTCATGCAAACCGCCTGCGATCAATGGCACACTTGCAGTGCGTGGAAATCCGCCGCGGTTCGACACCCCGATTCATGGTTGCTGTCGGAATATTTGAACCAGCAGCACCCCTCGGATCTGCCAACAAACGGACCAGCATTAACCCAACACCGAGGAGCCTGGGTAGTGAAACGTCGCGACAGCGCCGGGTGCGTCGGCCAGCGCCGTTATCGCAACGCGGGTCTGCTCGTCGAGGATATTCGAAAGTCCTCCGAATTCGAAACGGGACGCGAAAAATGGATCGTACAACCGTGGATGGATGGTACGCCCGCCAGCCTCGCTGTCATGTGCCATCCAGGGATAGGACGTGACGCTGGGGTGGTCTTAGGCTGCTTCGAACAGCGCGTGGAAATGATTACGGAAAACGATGAACTCGATTCCGGATATTGCGGTTTCGGATACGCTGGAGGGACCGGGCCCGTCGAAGGGATCGCTCAGGAACAACTCCAGGAATTCGCGGACCGCGTATTGCGTGCACTTCCTGGACAGCCTCAAGGCTGGATCGGAATCGATTTCATGATCGAACCCGATGGCCATTGGACCGCGATGGAAGTGAATCCTCGTTTGACGAGCAGTTATCTCGGGTACCGAAAATGGTACGGTCCGGAACTCGCCAAATCTTGGTTACGCGGCATTCCGCCACGCGGCTTGTTCAAAGAGTTTCACCGGGTCTCCTTTTCACTGGAAAACTGGGAGGGATAATGGTAGTAGCCCTCGCGACCTGTCCTCCGGTTCCTCCGAATGATTCCCGCCATGATCCGTGTTCTCTCTTTGTGGTGTTTGATTGTCCTCTCGCAAGCGTTGGTTTCTGTCGCCATCGCTGACGATGGTCCTGATTTTCGCACTCAAATCCAACCCATCTTGGCGGAGCATTGCTCTCAGTGCCACGGAGTGGACGAATCCACGCGCGAAGGGGGACTCCGTTTGGATGTGCGAGGCTCCGCATTAGAAGGGGGAGATTCAGGACAAGCCGCGATCGTTCCCGGGCATGCACCATCGAGCGAACTGGTGCGCAGAATTCTTTCGTCCGATGCGGACGAGATGATGCCCCCGCCCTCGATGAAAAAGCCATTGTCCGATCAGCAGAAGCAGTTGCTCCAAGAGTGGATCAATGCGGGAGCGAATTACGAAGAACACTGGGCTTTCGTCCCGCCGCGCGCCGCTCGCGTCGACTTGGATCGTTCGATTCAAGGTAAGAAGTACAACAATGCCACGGATTGGTTGATTGCGGAAACGCTCGATCAAAAAGGCTGGAGACCAAATGGCCGAGCAGAGGATTGGGAACTGTGCCGAAGAGTTTACTTGGATGTGATCGGTGTACCTCCCACTCCAGAACAACTCGAGGCGTTTTCAAGAGACGGCTTGGAATCCACGATCGATCGACTTCTGGCAGATGAACGTTACGGTGAGAAATGGGCTCGACCGTGGCTGGACGTGGCACGTTATTCGGACACAAATGGGTACGAAAAGGATTTGCAGCGCGAACAATGGGCCTGGCGAGATTGGGTAATCGATGCAATCAGCCGTGACATGCCCTACGACCAGTTCGTCATCGAGCAGATTGCTGGAGATCTGCTTCCCGATGCAACGCAAGACCAGCTCATTGCAACGGGCTTCCTGCGCAACAGCATGATTAATGAAGAAGGGGCAATCGTGCCCGAGCAATTCCGTATGGTCGAAATGTTCGATCGGATGGACTGTGTCGGTAAAGCCGTATTAGGGTTGTCTCTCCAGTGTGCGCAATGCCATACCCATAAATTTGACCCGATCACGCATGACGAATATTACGGTCTCTTCGCATCCTTGAATAACACGTACGAAGCGAGATCATGGATCTACACTCCCGAACACTTGGAGGTTATTCAGAACATTCGTCGATCGATGACTAGCGAATTGGAGAGCTATCAGCAATCGAACCCTTCATGGCGGGCGAATTACGCTGAATGGCGAACCGCGACCTTGGATACCCAACCCGCATGGCGACCACTTCACGCAGAATTGCTGGAGACCATCAGCGGACTAAACCATCCTGTCCAAGAGCAGGACGAATCGATCTTGATGCTGGGGCATACGAGCAATGATGTCTTCATGATCGCACCCGCGACACTGGATCGGATTACGGGGCTTCGTTTCGAGGTTTTAACACATGGCGAATTGCCGTTCCGTGGACCAGGTCGCAATGGTGTCGGGCTGTGGGACCTCAAAGAGCTTGAGCTACTCGTTCAACGACCTGGGAGTTCGAACTGGGAGAAAATCAAACTCGCATCCGCGACAGCGGACTACTCGAGTCCCGACGAAAAGAGTGCGGACGGCAAAAATGCATCGGGGCCGGTCTCCTATCTCATCGACGGCAAAGACGAAACGGTGTGGAAAGCGGACCGAGGACTAGGACGCCGAAACCAATCCTCTGTCGCAGTCGTTCAGCTCGAAACTCCGCTGGAAGGCGTTCGGGATTGCAAACTCAAGGTCGTTTGGCGACAAGGAGATATGGTGGGATGCTGTCGCATCAGTGTGACCGACGCTCCGAACCCGATCGCGCCCGAGATCGATCATGATGCCATGCTCGCGTTGGCTCGTCCGGACGCGGACGCAGTGACCTCGGACAGAGTGGCCGCGGGGACCGAGATTGCGGACAGGGTCTTGTTGGCCTGGTTGCGAACGCGTGGTGATGCCACGGAGAACGTGCAACGAATCGAGGCACTCTGGAAGCAGTTTCCCCAAGCCAAGACGAGTGTACTGCACATGGCTGAACGCGAGCCAGATCGTTCTCGGCAAACGTACACTCTTCAGCGCGGGAATTGGGATCAGCCTCTGGACCCTGTTAATCCCACGATGCTGACCAGTTTCCATACCCCAGATTCCGAAGAGGATCCTCCAAGATTGCGGCTAGCTCGATGGCTTGCAGATCGCGAATCTCCCCTGACCGCTCGTGTTGCCGTAAACCGAGTCTGGCAGAATGTATTCGGCGAAGGCCTGGTGGAGACCTCGGAAGATTTTGGATCGCGGGCTCCCGTTCCAGAACATCAAGCCGTTCTCGATACCCTTGCGGTTCAGTGGATGGAGCAAGGATGGAGTCAAAAGCGACTCCTAAAATCCATCTTGATGACCGAGGCCTATCAACGAAGCTCCAAGGCAACGCCGGAATTGATGGAAGTCGATCCTCGCAATCGTTGGTTGACACGCGGCCCTCGGTTTCGATGCGATGCGGAATCGATTCGCGACATCGTATTGAGCGCTGCCGGGCTTCTACACCATCGGGTTGGTGGCCCCAGCGTCATTCCTCCCGTTCCTCAAAACGTCTTGGACTACAACTATACGTACCCAAGTTATTGGCAAGCAGCCGCGCCACCCGAGCGCTATCGAAGAGCCGTCTACATGTTTCGGAAACGCTCGATGCCCGACCCTGTACTAAACGTTTTCGATGCACCCAATGGAGATGTAGCATGCGCTCGACGGATGCGGTCCAACACACCCCTGTCGGCGTTGGCCGGCTTGAACGAGCCAGTCTTCTTCGAAGCGGCTCAAGGATTGGCTATGCGAATTCTTAAAGAGGTTCACGCCTCCGATGGCGATTCGGAGTTGGAGATTCGCCGACTGCACCGCGCGTTCTTGTTGACGACATCTCGTTTACCGAGCTCGTCCGAACAGCAAACGCTTCTGCAGTTCTTGGCATCTCAACGCAAGCGACTTGCCGATGGATGGCTAAACCCACGAGAGATCCTCACAGGAGACCCGGCTAAGCTAAACGCATTGCCTGAAGGAGCAACTCCACAGGACGCTGCCGCGTGGACTCTTGTGTCGCGAGTGATCTTGAATCTTGATGCCACCATTACCAAATAAACGACCTCCAAGTTGAAATCGATCTCTTCCTTGCTCATTTGGTTGTCGATTCTGGCGGTTCTTGCTGTTCTCTCCTTGCGGCTTACATCGCAAATGGGGTTCTTTGTAGGGTGCGCGATCTATACGATCCTAACGACGTCGATGACAGGGTTTGCCGGATGGCTTCTCCATCGCTCAGAGCCGGGAGAGATCACCTGGAGGAATCGTCTAGCCGGAACGCTGTTGCCGTGGTCCATGTGGGTCGGAAGCGGTTCTCTCACTTCACTCCTTACCAAGAACGCCGCCATCTCCGCTGTATTCGGATGCTTGATCGCATTTTGCAATCCATGGAACGGCTTTGCTCATCAAGGAGGCGACATTCACGGAGAGGGTGGCGAGGGAAATGGCTGGACTAACATGCTCGTCAGCGGTATGACCCTCCTTTGCTGGATCGTTTTGCTGGTAGCGTGGCTAAGGCTCCTACAGAATATTGCCGCGCGCCCATTGTGGCCGTCGCTCGGTTTCCCTCCAATGGCCGTTGGTACCAGCATCGTTCTGCGTTATCTCGGGATGCCGTGGTTAGCTCTGACCGTCGTCGCAATGCCGATATTTTTGGTTCTGCTCCCGGTTACGCTGATGATCGCGGGACTGCTCATGGCCCGATTGACGGGCAAGCCGGTTAGATGGAACTGAGAGTCGACCCGCCCGACAGGGAGTTTAAAGCGATTCGGCCCGTCGTCAAGTCCTGAGCTGCTAATCGCGGCCCGCCCGGGGACTAGACGATTCCTTACAGTCGGCAATTTTCGCACGATCCGTTCATTTTTGCGGGAGGGTGACGGAGCTAAACAGAAGGTCTCTGGGATGGCAATCCGACAAGAGCTTGTACGTGATCGAGTCACCAGGCAGGCGGGACATGGGAGATGCGGATGATCCAAAATGGCAAAGGCACTCGGTGGTTTGGTGCGATATTGCTGGCGTTTTCGATGGGCTCGGCGCTCCAGGCGCAATCTCCGGACGCTTCTGTGCAGCGTCCCGTCGAGTATCGACTCTTGCCGCGCGCCGTGAAACCGCACTCCTCTGAATACGCGCCGGCGTCCGCTGCCCCGAATATCGTGAGCAAACCTATCCAGCCCTACGCATACGGCTGGTTCGGTGCCAAGACACAGATGCACTGGCATCGACAGTTTGGAACTCGACGCGCCTTTACGCAGTGGACTCTCAAGTAACCCTTGGGTGCGGTTACAATCACGGGTAGAACCAACGTGGTTGGTACATTCCGTTCCGTCCCTGCCGTCAGAGCGAGTCACCGGTGCCGTACGACTTTGAAACCATCGGGCCCTATACGATCGTTGAGATACTCGGGCAGGGAGGAATGGGGACGGTCTATAAAGGGGTGCATGCCAAGACCGAGGAACCGGTCGCGATCAAGGTCATCTCGAGTGCCATGGCACAGCACGCGCGGTTTCGGCGTCGATTCGATGCTGAAATTCAGACGCTGCTTCGGCTCAAGCACCCCAACATCGTTCAACTGATCGGTTATGGTGAAGAACGCGGACTGCTCTTCTATTCGATGGAATACGTGGACGGAGAGAATCTTCATCAGATGCTTCGCCGAGAGAAACGATTTCCTTGGAACACGGTCCTCGACTGGGCGATTGAGATCGGGAGTGCCCTGAAGCATGCCCACGACTTCGGCATCATCCATCGGGATTTGAAGCCGGCGAACCTAATGATCAATCCCCAAGGGCATGTGAAGCTAACCGACTTTGGCATCGCAAAGCTCTTCGGATCCACGGAGCAGACCGTCCCGGGGTCTGTCCTCGGCACTGCAGACTTCATGCCACCGGAACAAGCCGAAGG
>JALOQW010000503.1 GCA_025459275.1 Pirellula sp. | reverse complement strand
GCGCCATACGCCTGAACCAACTTCGTGATTCGTGACAGATCGAATGCCATCCCGCTCTTGTAGTGCACATGGGATAGCGATACCAACGCTACTTCATCGCACATCGCTTGCTTGAGTTGATCCGCGATTTGATCCGGTTCGGTCCCTGCGAACTCCACCGTGCGAAGCACGATCTCACGCGTGGGATCCGAGGCGAGCCCTTGGAGTATGTACTGGTCTGATGGAAAGTTCGCGCGATCGGTCAGAACTACATTTCGATTTGGATGGTATTCAAGCAGCGCCCACGCAAGCTTGTAGAGATTGACCGATGTGGAATCGCAGATCAAGGTGCAACCAGGAGCTGCTCCGATCACTTGTCCAATCTTGTCACCGATGCGTTGGGTCATGGCCAACCAGTGGGCATTCCATCCTCCGATGAGTTGCGTGCCCCACTGATTGCGCAACACTTCCTGCACACACTGAAGAGTCTGCTTCGGAAGTCGCCCCAGAGAGTTTCCATCGAGATAAACAAGTTCCGGATCGTCGATCACAAAACGATCTCGAAACAAGGCTTCATCCATCATTCAGGATCCGTGGTTAGGAAGGCGAGCAAATCTCTCAGTTCTTCGACAGTCAGGAATTCTATCAATCCATGAGGCATGAGCGAACTGCGAAGCTGTTTTCGTGAGACGATCTGGTCCTTTTGAAAGACGACCTCTTTCCCCTGAGCGTCTCGGTAGACTTCGTAACCTGCAGATCGGAGCAGGATGCCCGTGAAGGTGCCTCCGTCATCGAGTTCGAGGAGTGTGGCGTAGTATTGGGGGGCCACATCGTGATTGGGTTCCATGATCGATCTGAGGATTTGGTCGCGTGTTCCTTGTCGAGCAATGAAGGTGAGATCGGGACCGACGACGCCACCGCGACCTTGGTAGCGATGGCACTGGCTGCAGGATATGGCTCCGGTATGAAAGAACAAACGACGTCCGGCAAAGACATCCCCTGGTGCACTCGTTTGGTCCAATGTCCGAATCATTTCGGTCACGTCTTTGACGGGGTTAGGGGCTTGTTGAGAACGAACACGCAAAACACGCTTGGCTTCCTGACGGACTACGGGGAAGATGTCCTTTTGCAGCTTCTGGATCGCCTCCTCATGACGCGCCTCATAGAGACCGCACAAACCCGCTAAGGCATCTGCTCTCAGTTGATCCGGGAGCAACTGGTTCGAGGCGACCTCAAGTAGCTGATCGGAAGCCGATTCCGACTTTTGCAACGCAAGCGTTCGAACCAACTCCGTCGCAAGCTCGGGGCCGGCGTCTTTGACTCGTTGGAATAGCCAGTCGGATGTGAGTTTCGGGTGGTTGGCTGGGATCAAACGCAAGGCGTACCTGGTCAATGCTTCGGATGCGTTGGGGTCCAAAACGCGGGTCAGCCAATACTCAGCGTCGGTGATTCCTGCACTTGGGTTTCCTTTCAGCGTGTTGACCGTAGCAACGGCCGCTTCGAAGAGGGGATAAGAAAGACCGGTCTGGTGGAGTAACGATTCGGCTTCATCCAGGAAGTCAATAAACACGGCATCCGATATCCATCGCAAACATTCGAAACGGACTTCTGGATCTGGATCGTTCCAGAATCGTTTAACCCATTCCGGATTCTCGAAATGGATTCGGCGCAATGCAACGAGCGCCCAGGCTCGGTCGCGCGCCGGGCGTTCCGACAACACTCTGTATAAATCATCCTTTGAATGCGAGGCGCTCATCTGAAGGGCGAGTGCATGAAGGGCTGCGTCGGCCAGGTAGCGATCCTCGCCTCGAATCCAATCCAGTAGTTGCTCCATCGACGGAGCAACCGTTCCGTCACGCAGTTGGTTCGCCAAGCGAACGGCATCGTTCTCGGCATCTCCTTCCGCTTGGATCCAATCAGCCAATGCGGGATCGATCGTCATCTTCCAGATTCGGCCCAAGCCGTTGACTTCATAAGACTCCGAGCCCCAGTCGGCGATGAAGTACTGATTGGGCGAGGCCTGGACCATGCCAACGGGACGAAACGAATCGTTCCCTTCGACGATCAATTGCCTTTCGGAAGTTAGGCTTGCTCCGTTCCAATGCAAGGGATAGTAATCGATGGTTCGATCGCTCCAGGATGGGATCAAGACGCCACCACCGAGCTCCACAACGGCGCAGGGGCCTTCGCCGCATGCCGTGACCATGCCCAAGGTACCTCGCAACTCGCCATTCCATGCAACGAACGGATGGATCGGCGCGTTGCCATAAACGTATTGGAACCCGAAATCGGCACCTTCGACAACGTGAAGCAAACGGCATGGGGGCCGATCGCCAGGATCATTGTCTGCGGCGAGGATCAATCCATCTTTGCGTGCGAGCATCCCAAAAGGGTTCCAAAAGCCGCGAGCGATTCGACGAAGCGATCGACCGTCTTTGGTGCATCGGAATACGCCCCCTTCCCCACGCCCTCGCACTTCAGAACCATCCTGAGCGGTCAGTATCCAGTCCTTTCCGAAGTTCTCTCCCAGGGAAAAAAGCAAGTCACCATCGGGATGCCAAGCCAATCCACTCAACCCGTTGTGCGGATAATCGGTGATCGTATCAAGAGTAGCGAGTGGCTCTTCGGTATCGGCAATGCCATCGTTATCGGTGTCTCGCACTCGCAGGATTCGATCCCTTTGTGCGAGGTACACCCAGCCATCCGGACCGCATCGGACTTGCATCGTTGTTTTGGTTCGATTGTAGAAGACGCGACGTCCCTTACCGTTGGCATCAAAGACGAGAACTTCATCCGCGCCGGGGCCTTCGTAGCTGGCTGGGCGAAAATGAGTGTGGCAGGCAATGACGTAAAGATTTCCATCCACATCCACGTCAATGCCGGTGGGTGTAACGATATCGGGGGCTTCGACGATCCGTTCCAATCGGACACCCGGAGCAACCGCAGTTGCCAGTTCTCGCTTCTCTTGAGCCAAAGCAAAAACGTGGGTTCCCATCGAGAAAACCAACCAAAGAGGGATCCAGCGTTGCAACATACAGTTCATGGTGTTGGAGGTGGAGCGGTGTTTTCTGTTTGTCGAAGGTTCCACGATTG
>JALOQW010000151.1 GCA_025459275.1 Pirellula sp. | reverse complement strand
TGGTCCGATCGTATTCGATTGCCGCGATCCATCCGGCGAAATCGGCTCGACCGAGTCGCGGAGCCCGAACCACGGTATGAGCCGCGACACTTCCGACACGATGGCGCTCCAACCATTTCAGCCAGCCTGCGGCAATCGAGGCGTTGTGCCGATGAGATCTTGGCTTGCGTGGGTGGGGAACGCCCCTTGGCAGGCAAACATGTTCTACTGGTCCACAGCCTACTCGGTATGGATCGCGAAGATGCCGTCGGGTTCTTGGAGCAATTGGGAGCGGTGGTTCAGCAGCGAGTCAATCTCCAGACGCATTACATCATCCAAGGCTCTTCTGCTTCGAGCGATGTTGATGCACCCATGTTGCCAATCGACACCAGCACATCCGAAGATTTATCGCGACGACAAAGCGATGGACAACCCATTCGTATCCTTACCCAACGACAGCTATTAGCAATGATTCCTTCCGGATTGGCCATCGCCCGAGGAGATCTGCGATGACGCAACGATCACACCGCGAAGACCAGGCTGGGCATGTCCTTGGAATCGGAACCGACATCATCGAGACCGTTCGAATTGCCCAGATGATCGAAAAGCATGGCGAGCTTTTTTTGAGCCGGGTCTTCACGACCCGCGAGATCCAATACTGCTCAACACGCCGTGCAGCCAATCAGCATTACGCAGGACGCTGGGCCGCCAAGGAAGCTGTCCTCAAAGTCTTGGGAACAGGGTGGGCCAAAGGAATCCAATGGACCGACATCGAAGTCGTGAACGAAGTCTCTGGTGCTCCAACCATCCGCCTTGCCAATCGCGCTGCCGAAATCGCCGCGGAGCGAGGCATACGTAATGTCATGATCTCCATATCGCATTGCCGTGCGTACGCCACCGCGTTTGCGATCGGGACCTAAGCTGCCTGGTACATGTACAGCGTTTTCGAAACGCGATCGATGACTCTCCGTTCCTGATCGGAGATGTTCGAACCTGCGAAAACGTCGCCAGACGCATTAGCCACTAGGTGACACAACGTGACGATTTCGTCCATCAATTCATTTCGCAGAGAGGCTGGCTGTCGATTCAATGTCGAGAAAGTGAATTGCTGCCAAAGATCCCACAGCTCGTCGTCGGGTTGTTTGCAAAACCATTCATGATCGGTGAGCATGGCTGCGGTCGAAGGGGAGATTCCTTTGCCAACCAAAGTTGCCAAAATGGTCTCTTTCTCCTTGGAATCGAGATGTCCATCAGCCCAAGCGACAAAGACCAATGGAAGCCACGTGAAGGCCGTCAACGTGGAGACTTCAAAGCCAGCATTGACCAATCCGAGCAACTGTTTGCGATTTCGAATCCCGGTTGCATTCTGAAAGGCTTCCAGCTTTTCCTCGAGACTCATGCTTCGTTGTAGTTCAGCGATCAACTCCTGATCCATGCGGAAAAAGAATGCATTCTCCAAGGTCCTACCCAGAGTCTCTTTCTTATGGCCTAATTGCATACCAACTCCATTCCATCACGAATGATGCGACAGTACGTTCTAGAATTTCCTTGTAACGTTACTATCGGTGGCTTCTCTCAAGGATCAAGGTTGTATTTCTTGTGGAAATGGTTTGAAAATTTTTAATCATTCACCTTGGTTGTCCATCAGACGGCTTGGGTTGCTCGTTGCGCTACAGGCAAGTCGCGTCAGAATTCGCTTCGTCCCCGGAGTTGCTCGCGGAGTCCTTGAAGACCACGTTTGAGCAGTCCCGCGACAGCCAGTCGGGATTTCCCGGTTATCTCGGCAATTTCCTGCAAGCTCTTATTGTGCCATAGCTGGAGAGTAATTGCTTGTCGTTGACTTTCAGGCAATGTTTCCAGTGCGACCAACAACGCCATAGCCCGCTCTTGTTCCTCGACCAGTTGATCCGGCGTAGGGCCATAGTCGCGAACCAAACTCTCGAGCCGCATCGACGTCTGTTCAAAACTCTTCGCCATACGATGTTCCCGACGAACATCGCGCTTGCCGCCGTACTGCCGTCTGAACTCATCGGCCAAATTGTTGGAAAGACTCTTGCGTAGCCAAGCCAAGGTAATGGTGACGCCGGAGTCTTTGGATGCTAAGTGGGCTTCCATCAATGTCTGCTGAACGATCCCCGACGGATCCATTTTCACATGCATGCCATTTTGGTTCGATACCAATTGATCGACCAATAATCGAAGATACGTTGCAAATGCCTTCCACGTTTCATCGCCCAATTTGTCCATGGGTACTTGAAGCTCTTTCGCGCGAAGGGCTGATCTCAAAGGTTCCAAAAGCTACCAACGTAACCATCTTAATGTAACTCAATCGCTCGTCGGTAACGAGACGAACGAGGGCCCGGGCTTTCGCGCGCGACGAACGACAATTCGAGAAAATGAATTTTTCCCATTGTTCAAGATTTCGCGCCCCAGTCGGCCGGCGATTGCGATTACAAGACGGACTCCAAGTATCCAACTCGTTGGATGAGGCACTCAGGTGAGATGGACTGTCTTGATGACAATTGCTTCAGGTTTCATGGTCGGGCTTATGCTCGTCAGTGTACCTCGTTCGAGCATCGTTGTTGCGGCCGATGGAGATGCCTGGACGGACACAAACAATCCGGTTCGCGCACGATGGGATGGTCAACGACTCGATTGGTGGTCCCTGCGACCCCTTCGGCAACAGGAGCCTAGCCAACCGATTCGATCGGGGGCCGAGTCTGCGGTGGACGCCTGGATCGATACCATTCTAGAGAAGAAAGGCTTATCCGCATCTTCGCGAGCCACGCGTGAGACGCTGATCCGACGCGTGACGTGGGACATGACCGGCCTACCCCCAAGCGTGGAAGAGATCGAGGCCTTCGTGAAGGATCCCAACCCGGATGCTTACGAACGACTGGTGGATCGATTGTTGGCGGACCCAAACTACGGGGTTCAATGGGGGCAGCACTGGCTCGATGTGGTGCGTTACTCCGAGTCCAATGGTTTTGAAAGAGATGAGTTTCGGCCAACGATTTGGCGATTTCGAAACTATGTGATCGATGCCTTCAATCAGGATCTTCCGTTTGACCAGTTTGTCGGGGAGCAACTCGCAGGGGATGAACTCAACCAATTGGATCCAAGCCATCCGAGACGTGGCGAGAGGCTGGCGGCGACCGGCTATCTGAGGCTGGGGCCTTGGGATAAGTTCAAACAGTTCTTCGATAGCGCGGATGCGGCGCGCGATGAGTTGATGGTGGATCTTACCAACACGACGGGGACTGCATTTCTCGGCCAGTCTTTGTCATGTTGTCGCTGCCACGATCACATGACCGATCCTTTGTTACAGTCGGATCACTATCGATTTCGGGCATACTTTGCGGCGATCGAGTTTGATAACGAAGTCATCCTCGACGAACCGAAGCTTGCGAACGAGATCTCCGAGCACAATGCCCGCATTGATGACGCATTGAAGAGGTTGGAATCGGCCCGGGGTGAGTTAACGTATCCCGCAAAAAGGAAGATCGCCACCGCTACGATAGTCGGCGATCCGGAAATCATGTCGTTGGATGGATTTCTCGTGTTACCTACGTTGTCCCAAGAAGAGATTGTGAAGTTAGTTTCCGATCTGGACTTGGAAGATGACGATTCCGCAGTTCTGGAATTCCTATCTCGGATCGATCGTGATCGAGTAATCGAGATGAGTCAAGAAATGGAGCGGCTTGAGAAGCAAAAGCGTCCTCATACAACGATTTGGGGGGTACAAGAGAACACGGAATGCCCACCGAAAACCTACGTTCTCGATCGCGGGGAGTTTGTGGCGCCGTTGGAAAATGTGGAGCCTGGCACTTTTGCGATCTTCGGAGAATCGCCCAGTCTCGCGTCCTTTAACCTACGTTCTAAAACGACATTTCGGCGTCTAACCCTCGCTCGTTGGATCGCATCTCCTCAAAACCCTTGGACAGCGAGAGTGTTCGTTAATCGAGTTTGGTACCATCACTTTGGTCGAGGGATCTGTCCGAATCCGGATGATATTGGCATCAGTGGTGGGCCACCCACGCATCCTGAATTGTTGGATGAATTAGCGCTGCAGTTCATCCAACATGGTTGGTCCCCCAAATCCTTGCATCGACAAATCTTGCTGACGTCCGCGTACACCCGGTCAAGCGACGTATTGCCTGCGAATCAGGAGATTGATCCCGAGAACCAATGGCTCGCTCGTTATCCATTACGGTCACTGGGCGCCGAAAGCTTGCGAGATGGAATACTAGCTGTGACCGGAAACCTCGATTCCAGGTCTTGCGGACCACCCCGCTGGCCGCAAGTGTCTCAAGAGGATTTGACGGCCAATCCTGCAATCACACAGCCTTCCAGTCGGCTTCAGGGTTATTACACTAGTCCGCCAGGAACGGCCAACGTGAGAAGCGTCTATTTGGTACGAAAACGGACGGTCCCCAATCCTGTCTTGGCTACTTATGGTTTACCAGACGCAAGTGTTGCGTGCGGCAGACGGCATCTTGCGATGGGTACTCCGCAGGCGTTGTCCTTGCTCAACGGATCTTGGGTTGATGAGGCAACCATGGAGTTTGCACAGCGATACTTGGCCTCGAGTAGCGCGAGTGCGACAGCTTTGACGGATTCCCAAGTTCAGGATCTCTTCCGAACATTGCTGGCTCGCTCCGCTACCCAACATGAAGTCGCTTGGGTTCATCAATCGATGCACGACCTCCTCTATCGAGAAGGACTCGTCTCCGATGAATCGGCAACCCATGACAATCCAATGCAAATGGCGTTAGCAGTCGCAGAGATCGCCCGGGCATTGATCAACTCCAACGAGTTCTTTTTTGTGGAGTAATTCGAGTATGCAATGCGACCGCAGGCAAATGCTGCAGCGAATAACCGGTGGGATCGGACCGCTGGCGCTGGCAACCATGCTTAGTCATCAGAACCGCTCCTTGGGCGCTCCCGTTGGCGAAAGCCAGGGAATGGAGTCCGCGAAACGATTTGCACCGACAGCCGATCGAATGATCTTTCTGTTTCAATTCGGATCGCCGAGTCAGGTGGATACCTTTGACTACAAGCCCGAACTGCAGCGCCGAGATGGGGAAAACGTCCCTAAGCACTACCTCGAGGATTCGAAACTCAAAAACATCCTTTCTTTCGGAAACGAATGGATGGCAAGTCCATTTGGAGCCAAACAATATGGTCAGAGCGGCGTTTGGGTCTCCGATATCCTGCCGCATATGGCGCAGCATGTGGACGATATGTGCATCATTCGTTCGATGGTGTCCGACAGCAACAACCATGCACCGGCATCTCTGTTGGTCAACACCGGCATCGTGCAAGAAGGAAAACCCAGCTTAGGGTCCTGGCTGACCTATGGTCTTGGGAACATCAATGAGAATTTGCCACCCTATGTCGTCCTTTACGATGTAGGACCCTATGGTGGCCCAGCGAACTACCATCATGGTTTCCTACCCGCTGCGTCGGCAGCGACCCTCTTCCGCACGCGCGGCGAACCGATTCGGGATCTAAGGCCTCCCGCGCATCGTGCGCGGAGCCAACGAAAGGTCCTGGATCTTGTTCAGAAACTCAACCACCAGCATCAAAGCCAACATACGCTCCATCCCGAACTTGACGCTAGAATTGCTTCGTATGAACTGGCGTATCGAATGCAGTCCGAAGCATTGGAGATCGGCGATTTGGCGGATGAATCAGCCGCGACGCTTGAAGCCTATGGAATGGATCGCCCAGAGACGTCGGGATATGGCCGCATGTGCTTGATGGCCCGCCGATTGGTCGAACGCGGAGTTCGGGTCGTGCAACTCTATCAAGGAGTGATTGACCCTAAAGAGGGGTGGGATGCACACCAGGATCTGAAGGGAAACCATGAATTCAATGCGTTGCGAACCGATCGGCCCATTGGAGCGTTGCTCAGCGACCTCAAGCAACGCGGCTTGCTCGAGACCACCTTGGTGGTGTGGTGCGGTGAATTCGGAAGAACCCCCATGGTCGATAATGGCGGAGGACGAACTCGAAAAGATGCGGGTCGCAATCACAACAATCTCGCCTTCAGTATCTGGATGGCGGGTGGCGGAGTAAAAGGGGGGCAAGTCCTCGGAGCCACCGACGACTTTGGGTTGTTCGCTACGGAGATGCCCTCCACCGTCCATGACCTGCACGCCACTCTTCTGCGGGCCTTTGGTTTGGATGCAGACGAACTCTATTTTGAGCATGCAGGTCGACAGGAACGCCTCATCGGCGTTCAAGGTGGCGGATCTGTCATCAAGGGAGTGTTCGCCTGACGAGGGCCCACAAAGTCAAAGCCCTGGACTTGGGTTTACCGATTTCCAGAAGAATCTGCGCCTCACTTGCGATTTCTTTGCGATGGATAACTAGGCAACGTCCAGGCCCGGAATTCGAAGGCGATACCCGGGACAAGGCAGAAATCAAGGTGAAATCATGATCGCATACGCTTCTGGTGATTCGTTCGTCCAGCAAAGGCCCCACCTTCGCACCCTCTCCGTCGTCCTGTCACTTTTGAGCATCGGTGCCGGTTTTGCAGTCGCGAAAGAGCCGTCCAACCGAGCCAGGGAACTCGTTCAAGCATCGTTGGCAGCCGAATCCAAAGGCTTGGAGCAAGAGCGTCGTACGTTGCTCGAGAAAGCGATATCGGAGGAGCCAGATGAACCCTCCGTTCGATGGCGTCTTGGACAAATCCTCGACGGACGGGAATGGAAATCCGTGGATAGCGTGGCAAGCGAATGGAGCCGATCCAAAGCTCTGATCATGTACTATCGATTGCGGGATGGGTCGCAGCCAACCTTGGCTAGTCAACTAGAACTCGCTGCATTCTGTGATGCAAAGGGACTTACCAATGAAGCCATTGCTCACCGAATGGCGGTCTTGGAACTGGAGCCGAATCACGAATATACCCGGATGAAGCTCGGATACACCCTGTTTGAGGGACGATGGTATCTGCGGAGCGAGCTCGAGAAGGAATGGCTCAGGGCACGACGCATTACCAAAGCCCTGCAAACCGAGTCGGATGATCTAGGCCGTATCGCTCGTCGACTGCAAAGAAAGACGATGAGCGTTCAAGATGCCACCGACGAGATTGTGAAACGTGCCAGCGTGGATGTCATCCCTGCTTGGGAACTCTGTCTGTCTTCTGCGCATGGACAAGGGGCGATGGCCGTTGTCGATGCTCTCGCCACTATGCCGCAACCAGAATCGACCCTTGCATTGGCCCGTCATGCATGCTGGGTGGATGATCCTATCGTCCGTGAAGCCGCGATCCAAGCACTTTGCGACCGGGATGAGTACGCTTATGTGCCGGCTATGTTGTCGGAGCTCCAAGGACCTTGGACTCCATCGACGCCGATGGTTTTGAGCGAAGGAAATCGCTTGGTGTTTCGATACATGGCCTCATCCGAGTCACGCGACAAGAAATCGGTTCAGGTGTTTGACAATGCCTATTTCCTCGAGGGGAATATCGCATCGGCTTCCCAGTTGGCGAACCAAGCGAATACGTTCGCATCCCTCTCGAGCGAATATGCCCGAAGCCAAATCAACGCCAGTATCGAGCAACGCAACAAGAGAGTCATCCATGCGCTTCAGCAGATCACCGGCGAGTCGACCATCACGTCGCCACAAGCTTGGTGGAGTTGGTGGGATGATCGTACCGAAGTCTATTCGTCTGGGGAAAAACCATGGGAAGCGAGCTTCGGTTTCCACAATTCGACCGTTTCAGGGGCACCCATAATGATCCCGCCAACGAGTTTTGTATCGTCACCACGACCTTCCAAGCCTAGGGAAACGAAAGACTGTTTGGCAGCGGGGACTCCCATCTTGACGAATCGCGGTCCCTTGGCGATCGAGTCCCTTCGTATAGGTGATTTGGTCTGGTCGAAAAACTTGGACACCGGCGAAGTCCGATTGCAACCTATTCTCCGAACGACGGTTCGCCAGCCGAGTCATTTGATACGTATTAGGCTGATCGATTCAACGAATCAGGAAACGATCCTTCGTGCCAGTGGGGGCCATCCGTTTTTCGTGAGCGGGAAAGGTTGGATTCGGGCTCGCGACCTGACGTCGGGAATGACACTTCATGGATTGGAGAGCGTGTGTTGGGTCCAATCCGCCGAACGTGAAGAAGAAATGAATGAAACGTACAACCTGGTTGTTCATGAATTCCATACTTACTTTGCCGGTCCAACCGCCACCCTCAGCCACGACAATTCGATCGTGACTCCCGCCGTCACAACGGTCCCCGGATTCGAAGTCGCAGCGAGGTGAAGCCTCGTCCCCGTCGAACGCAACGTTGCACGACGCTCCGTCGTCGTGATCTGTTTCCAACCACGATTCCAACCGGGACACAGGTTCCTTCTTCGTGGACCTACTGCGAGGCGAGAACCCCGATCCATCCTCATAAAGAATCTGCTGTCCTCCGTGAATCTGTTGGAAGTTCGTTCCGCATGCGATGGTAGCCCGTGAATGATCGAACCAGATTCCCAGCAGATTCCGGGAAGCCCACCGATTGCCGAACCGTCCTCATGAGTCCAAGCGATGATCGCGGGGCAGAAAGAGATCATCGTGGGGACACACACCGATACGTGCCTCACCTGCTCGGCTCGAGTTTGCCTGCATTTCTCGATTGAGCCCTAATCCAAAAGTGTCTGTCCCCAGTCATCCCCGGGCGTCCTTTCGAAAAGTGTGTGTCCCCAGGTAACTGCACCGTCCTATCGGACTGAGCACGAGCAGGAGTACGAGCGAGCATACAGAACAAGTCGATGCGCCGAAGTTGTCGATGCGATCACTTGCTCGTAGTGGCGTCGCGGCTCTTCCTCGGTGATCTTTTTCTTCGTCGGCGTAAATGGCATGGCACTTTGTGACGAAATCGGCAATCGATATCGCGCCGTCTATCTTTAACCTTTTTGTATTCTGGAACCCGAAAGTCGCGACGACCCAAACGATGCACGCCAACCACGGGGGCACTGATCACCGCTCCATGCGGACAAGCCGCATGGTGGCGAAGAGCAAGGTCAGATCGCATGCTGGTTGCGATCAGGGCTCCACGTGGACAAGCCAAGTGGTGGTGGGCAGAAAGATAAGACGGTACAAAAATGAGGATCGATATTTACCGATCGCTGTGCAGGTTTCGCCACCCTTTTGCCCGGCCATTTTTTGCCAGCCGGGAGCTGATTGAGGGAAACTCACTGCCGGCTCGGCTCTCCGTTCGGATCCAGACAAATCCGAGATGCTAAGAGATGCTGCGTAAGGGTCGAAAGAAGGATCGGGAACAGGATCATCGAAGACTCAGTAGTCATGGAGCTGACCAAGACCATGGCTGCACCGGTATTCTTTAGGAGTGCCGCAAGCGCTACGGAGCGCTGTTGAGCAACCTGCATCTTGTGCCACCAGAGTGTCCATCGGTTCAGGCCTGCGAAAGCCATCAAGACAGCGACTTG
>JALOQW010000150.1 GCA_025459275.1 Pirellula sp. | reverse complement strand
TCTTGATAGTCATGACAAGCTGGAAGCTTATCCCACTTGGTCGACGATGCTGTGGGGACACTCACAGGGGCCCCCGTCGTGTGAGTGCGAGTAAGAATGACGGCATTCATCGTTGGCAACTCGCCCAACAAGTGTGTGTCCCCAATGCATGCGGATCTGTAGTGGGACTCTGGAAACAGTGGGTTAACACCCACCGCTCACCAAGCGGCCGCAATCGTGCAATGGGGGCTTCAACCATCTTCTGGTAGCGCAGAACGGGATGCTCTCCATTGGAGTGCCAATGCTGCTGCGAAGATCAGACTAAACCATTGATAGAACGTCCAACCCAAGGCCAATTCAGGTTCTGGTCGGAGGAACTCTGTCGCGAATCGAAAGCAGCAATAGCAGATCAAATAGAATTGCAGGCGATGAGTGGCTAGGCGATCCCGCGAAGCCAATTGCCACAGTACCATAGCCATTCCGGCATGGAAGGCGACTTCGTACAACTGGGTGGGATGCCTCGGGCCGTCGCCGAAAAAGTTCACGCCCCAGGGCATCTCCGTCGGGATGCCAAAACAACAGCCATTGAAGAAACATCCCCAACGACCGATCGCGAGCGCAACGGCGAGGGGTAATGCAAAGCTGTCCCCGGTCTTAACCTGAATGCCCATTCCCCACTTGGTCAACTCGACCATGGCATAGGCACCTGCGATCCCGGTGGTCACCGTTTTTCCGTCTGCGATCCAGACTTGACCCGTGAACCACCCGTTGGCCTCGAAGAACAAGAACGGCAACTTAGCGCTCAACATGCCACCTATGAAAGCCGCCATCGCGAGAGCAAACTTTTCCTCGCGGTTCAGATTCGGATGAGACGTTTGAGTCCGAGGTTGCCATCGGCGGACAAGCACAAATGCGGTCAAGGCAACGGCCATGAAGAAGCCGTATGCAAGTCGCCCGACGGACCAATCGATCTGGCTCACTTGCAACCCCGCAAGCAATCTTCAATCAGATAGATAAACGCAGCGAGAATCCATAGCGCGGAAAACGCAAAGATCATGAGCCCAGACAACAAACCGCCGAGCAGTCCCATCGCGCCTCGTTGCGTTGCACTACCAGTCCCATGCACGACGAAGATCGAAGTCCCGCCGATCACCAGCGCGACAACCACGCCTCCTGCCAAGAGAATCCCGGTCTGAATGGTTTCGATCGAGCCAAGTGCATGCAACTGGCCACTGAACAAGATGAGCACGCACCCAAGAAATCCAAGAACTCCAAAGACGATGAGCCCAACACCGATGCCCGTAAGCTCTCTTCGCCCCTCTTGCTGAGCCGACACCATCGGTGGCTCCAAACGGGAAACGGCGAACGGATTGGGTGATCCGGACGCAACCTCGGCGCGTACGGGAAGTTCGACAACTGTCACTACGACCCGACCACAATAAGGACATACGCTCCAGTCCGGTTCGAGTGGGCGCTGACAGCCAACGCAGCTTCCGGACCCACTCATGCTGCACCTGATGGTACCGATCCAAGAGAATGCACGATGCGTTTGACTTGCCGCACGGCTTGGCCTGCAAGCAATCCTGCGGTCAAGAGTACGAGCAAGACCACGACTTGTTCGCTGCGAGGAATACGATTCGTCGCATCACCATAGTACGCCTCGCTGCCGACCACCAACCAGGCGTGGTGAGCGAGAATGGCAAGATAGGCGATTGCCCCCGAGATAGTGGAAAAGTAAACGAGCGGTAGCGACAATCTCAGAGCCGACGCGGCGATCGGCAGAAGGAACAGCATTAAGAAAACACTCTGCGGAGTATCCATCACCACGACGAACGCCGCAATCATGAGGACATCCCAAAGCGTGACCAGGTATTTGATCCAGGGATGCAGAAAGCCGAGTCGCAGAACGTAGTAAAGGGCGGCGACCACTACACCGTAAGATAGGACCAGGACGGTCACACGCACCTCAAACGCGATATCCGACGGCGTATCCTTCAACAAGTAAACGCGGATCAAATGGTGTGAGTAGAAGATCGCAATGGCCAGCATACGGATCAGGTTGATTCGTACCTCGCCCGCCCAGGATTCCCACGCCAGCAGCGTCTCCATGGAATCGGACTTGAGAGAATTGTTCATGAATGAATCCACCGACTTAACTGTGGAAGTGCGCGCGGCAAGGCGCCTGTCTTCCGGTCATGCCCACGGTCGTTTCGTACGATATCTGGTACTGTCGATTCATTCAACTGCCAGCCGATGGCCACATGATGACTGACCATCGGCTGGGTCGCGAAAGCCATGCAATCTGCGAAGGATTACCGAGCGATCACCGTTTCGAATTCCTTGAATTCACGCTTGGTTCCACCCATGACGGCGAGGAAATCGACGGAGTCCAATCCCGCCCCCCCTTCAAAGACGGCGTCGGCTGCGGCGGTCACGCGAGCCATAACCAGCCGATCGTTCCCTTCATCAAGGCTAACCGTAATGGACTTGCCGCTCGACACATCGGTCATTTGAACGGTATCCGCTCCAGCTCCGGTAAAGACCCCTAGATCCTCGACGGTCGTGACTCGATTCATCGTCACGCGATCCAATCCAGTGAATCCGTTCGCGTCCGTATTGACTGCAAGATTGAACGCCGAGAGATCGGTTAGAGTGACGCGATCCGACCCACCTTTGGTTTCAATGTTTAGGTCTAGACCTACACGGGTCCTTTGGACCGTGACGACATCGGCGAGATCATCCGCCACGATATTGGCGGCTTTACTAATCACCGAATCGACCAATGTCGCTTGAAGCGTGCCGATGCCGCCGTCCACGAACAGGTCTTCACGAACCGTCACTCGATTCAGTTGAATAAGGTCGTTACCTTCACTCCCGTAAACGGCAAGATTGGCGCCGATGGTATTGGGGGTAGTCGCGGGAGCAACGAAACGATCATTACCGGCACCCATGTCAACGAACATGTCGTTCGCGACCTGCAGGTTTCGGATGGAGACCAGATCGTTCCCGTCCTCCATGCGGATTTCAACAGCGTTGATGGATGGTCGTACCAAACGAAACGAGGTCAGTCCGTTGACCAACGTTCCGTTCTGACCGGAGACCACAACGTCCCCCGCCACATTACGGGTGATCGCAATTTGATTGTCCAAGTTGTCGCCATTGACCGTTAGAAGGCTACCTTCCAACGCGACCATCACGTCGCCGGCCATCAGTTGCCGTGACTCGAGATGTTCCATTTGAGGACGAAAACCAATCTTCGAAGTGTTCTTCATGATCCGATGAGCCTTTCAAAAGCAGGAGTTGCATGTCGAAGCCGAGGATCGATCGCCTCTATTTCACTTCGACTACCTCAGGAAAGGCCAAGTCGAAACGAACGCCCGCCAGAAAATCGATTTAATCGATTCATGCAGTTTTCTTGGCGGGGAACAGAACTGCCGCGGCCTTACCTGTTCAACAGCGTGCTGCGTTTGGTGCGCAAGAAACAACCCAGAGGAGTGTTCAATATGTTTCGTAGTATGAAGTTCTTGGCACGCAGCGTCGCTGCCTTGGTATTGGTCAGTGGTTCCACCGTCTTTGCTAACAATGTTCAAGTGTCTCTCGAAGGCTCACTGCTGAAGGTATTTGGCGACAATGTTGCCAACGGCGTATTGATTGAGCAGACTTCGGCAGGAGTTCGCGTCACCGGCCGAGCTGGGACACGGATCAACGGCCGTCCATCCGTACTCTTCGCCGGAATCGCGCTGAATGCGATGGAGATTCGAATGGAAGGTGGCAACGACGCGGTAACCCTGAGTGGATTGCAGATCGCCAATGATTTGTATGTCAACTTGGGTTCAGGCAATGATCGATTGGATACGCGTAATCCGAACGAAATCATCGCAAATTTCGCGATCGAAGGCGCAGAGGGGAACGATACAGTCATCTTGAGCAGCGGTAGCGTCGGGGAAGACCTTTACATCGACGGAGGCATAGGAGCCTTGACCGCGAATGTGGCGAATATGGATTTAGGGAAGGGGCTCACTATTATCGGAGATGCAGCTGCAGACTCCGTGACTGTTTCCAACACCATGGCGGCAGAATTCATCTCCATCGAAACCAAGGAAGGCAATGATGTCGTTTCTGTCTCGCGAGGGATGTCGTTTGTGCTCTTTGTCAATAGCGATGCAGGGGCTGATCGGGTGACCGTTCGAGAATGGATGACACTGGAGGATGCAGGAGTCTTCACCGGGGTGGGCAATGACCAGGTCACGCTGGCGACGTTATCCATTGGAAAATCGCTGACGGTGAGCGTCGATGAAGGAGGAGATACGGTTCTCGGAACAAGAGTCACGGTTGAAGAAGATGCCGTTTTCGAAGGTGGGGCGGGCGTCGACACCATCACCGACCGAGGGATTACTGGCGGGATCAAGAAGGATATCAAGGAATTTGAACGAATTCTTCGATAGCGAGAGCGCTGCGCGACGCGGACGCCCACTTTCCGCATGGGGTGGGCGTTTCGCGTTTTTCGACATCGACTTGCCCGGCAATTACAATGCGCACACACGTTTCTCTTCTTTCCTGGGTGTGCAGTGAACTCAAGCATTCGATCTGATCAGAGTCTGGTTGCCCTCGTTCGGGAAGGTGACGAGCAGGCGGCAACGGCGTTGTATGAACGCTATTCTGCTCGCATTTACGGGCTGGTCAAAAGCAAAATGTCGGACCAACTCCAACTCCGACTCACCCCTGAGGACATTGTTCAAAGCGTCTTTAAGAGCATCTTCCGTGGGGTTGCCGCAGGTGGATATGACGCGCCGGAAGGAGGAACCCTCTGGCAATTGATGGCCGTGGTTGCCGTCCACAAAGTTCGCCGCAATGGAAACCGGCTTTCGGCTAAGAAAAGGGATGCGGCCCGGACAGAGCCGTTGGCAGACTACGAGAACCAGCTCGCAATCAGTCCGGCTACCGTGGAAGAGTTCGAAGTGGCGATTCGAGAAGCCATGGAATGCCTGAAACCGGAAGAAAGAGAGGTTGCTCTCCTTCGCGTCCAGGGATTCTCGGTCGAAGAGATCAGCCAAAAGACCGATCGATCGCGCCGTAGCGTCGAGCGATTGTTGCAGTCGACCCGCAGCAAACTCTCCTGCTTATTGGATACCGACGATCTCGAATCAAGGGAGCCAACGCTTTTAGAATGCAGCCTCCCCGAAAACGAGCGCGTGGTCGAGGGCTGATAATGACCGAACCGGCTCTTCCTCGAGTGATCCTCGAACTCGAGAAACAAAATAGGAATTTTTTTGGCGGCCCGACGGATTCGTTCGTCCTTTCCTCAGTAACCCTACCGCTGCACACTTGAGGAAGTCCGCCGTGCAACCACCGATCGTTTCGAAACAACCATCGAGAGTACCGGAGCCTGCCGAGGAGTCGGTGGACGACCTTCTCGAGTCCTTTGAGAAGCGTTGGCTGCCAGACGTCGGATTTCTCGACCAATTCATTCTCAACCATCGGCTCGGTGACGATCCAACGACGCTCTGCGAACTCGTCCGCGCTGATTTGGATCGTAAGTACACCGCCGGTTTGGAAGTCAGCCTTGCCGAATATTTTGCGTCGTACCCATTGCTCCGAACCAATCCCGAGTGGGTATGCGATATCTGCTACGAGGACTTTCGAGCCCGAACAACGCGAGGACTTTCGACCGGTGTCGATCGCTGGATGGGATTCCCGGAAGTTCGCAATACCAGTTGGTGGCAGCGGTTGGCCGTAGACTCTTCCCGGCATAGCCGACTGGAGATAGGCGTCCCAACGAATGCAGACGGCGCAGGTGAACCGATCCTCGGACAACTCTTCGGTGAGTTTCGTTTGGTGGGGCTATTGGGTACGGGAGCCTTTAGCCAAGTTTACTTGGCGACTCAACCTGGATTGGCCAGCCGCTTTGTCGCACTCAAGGTGGTGCGTCGCGTGTTCGATGAACCGACTCACCTGGCACGTTTGCAGCACACCGGCATTGTTCCTTTGTATTCGATGCATCGGATCGGCAGCTACACCGCATTGTGTATGCCTTATTGCGGTGCAGCAACGCTAGCGGATTGGGTTGCGATGGAGGAATCGGATGGTTCGCGGAGCGGGCAATCCTTGGTTCGAACGATTCGCAGCGCCGAGAGGCGCATCACACAACTTCGCAGCAACATGGTCGCTCCGTCCGAAGGATTGCATACCTCCGAATCTTCGGAAGTGGCCGATGAAGCGGGGGCGGAAAATGTCTTAAACCAGCTTGCTCCGTTAGGACCAAGCGAACTTCCTCTGTGGTTTGCTCGGCGTGTCGCTGCCGCACTAGCTCATGCCCACTTGCGGAAGGTGGTACATGGCGATCTAAAGCCAGCGAACATCCTGATCCGTAATGACGGTGAGCCAGCCCTCATCGACTTCAATCTCTCGCAGTCGCAAGGGGAGCTTTCTAATGCCGTTGCAGGGGGAACGCTTCCCTACATGTCGCCGGAACAACTTCGTATGCTCCTGGGACGCGGTGTTCATTTGAGTACGCGTTCCGATATCTTCTCGTTCGGAGTCGTGATGTATCAGTGGATCGAAGGTCGCATGCCATTTGCGGTCCCAACATCGACAGCCGAGACCGATCTCGAAATTGCAATCGATCGATTGCGAATGCCCCTTCCAATGCGCTCTGAATACGTTTCGCCAGGCTTCCGTGCGATCCTTTACAAGTGTTTGAGCTTTGAACCGTCAGAACGTTATGCGGATGCTACGGAGTTGGAAGAGGACTTGGATCGCGAGGTGAATTCCAGGCCCTTGAAGTTTGCCGACGAACCGATGCTTCAGAGTCGCTGTCCAAAATGGCTACGACGCAATGCGATCGGTTTGCGATACGTTGCAGCCATCGCTGCCATGATCATGCTCTGGATGGCGATCGGTGTAGGTTGGCAATGGCGGGAACGCTCGATCCGATTGGAAGCCAAGCAATGGGTGGAAACTTGGAAATCCGGCATCGGAACGGAGCTCGATTTACTGGCGGTTCCGTCGTTGCGATCCCTTACGGAAGTGGTTCACGATATCGACCAGAGAGCATCCGCCATTACGGATCCCACAGCGGCGCGAGCGGCTTTGCATCCATGGATCGCGAAACTGGGTGTCGAAGAAGTATCCTCTGTCAAGCGACAGCTTGCGGACCATCTTTTGGTGTCGGCGACTCTCGCATTGGATCAGCCGCGGGTCCGGGATCCTGACGTGTTGGCCATCCTCAAGCGCTGGCTGATGAACTGTGAACAGCTTCAAGCTGGCAAACAAAGTCTCTTACTTGATCAGCTCGGTGCTGCGCTTGATGGTTTTTCCTCCGATACCATCTCAAAACAACCTCAAGGCCAAGCCTTTGCGAAGTGGATGAATCGTTTATTGGAAACGGATCCGGAGAAGCTCCCGTCCATCGAGAGATTGTTGTGGGCTTGGGTGGCCAATCAAATGGGCCGCACGGAGGGAGTCGTCGCTTGTCTGGAGTCCATTGAGCCAATGGACGATTCTGTTGGTTTGTATTGGACCGTGCTGGGAGATGCGAGGACCCTTCTTGGAGAGTACGCTTCTGCCCGTCGAGCCTACGCTATTGCGATGCAGCGAACGAACGGAGCCAACGCCATTCGTTTGAGAAACGCGGCTATTTACGAGCGCATGGGAGCATGGTTGGAGGCGGAGGATGAGTATGGGCGCGTCTTGGAAGCGGAGGGCAAGAACGCGAATGTGCTAGCGGATCGGGCCCGCACCCGAGAGAAACTGCAACGATGGGATGACGCTATCGAAGATCTCGATGCAGCATTGGAGTTAGAGCCCTCCTCTGCGAGACTCCTCTTGATGCGAGCACGGCTCCTTTTAGCAGCAGGTCGCAGCCAAGAGGCGAAATTGGATTACCAACGCGCCATGCAGACAAAGCCAACATCCACAGCCGACTGGATCTCGCGGGCATTGGTTCAACTCCCCAAGAATCCGAACGGTGCCTTGGCGGATTTGCGAGCGGCACAGACATTGGAGCCCTATCGCTTTGAAGTGCTCCAAAACCTTGCGCACGTTCTGTCGGAACACCTCAACGACATCGACTCCGCTCTCGAACCATTGCAAGAACTGTTGACACGTCGACCTTACAATCAAATGGCTCGTGCGGGGCGCTGTGTGTTGTACGCCCGCCAACGAAACATCGAGGCCTGCTTAAAAGATATCGACTTTCTACAATCGGCTTTCTCTCGGCCTGAACCTGCAACGCTTTATCAGATCGCATGTGCGCATGCGATTCTTTCCGATGAGCGGGAGCAAAGCCACGATGAAGCCATTCGATGCTTGTTGCAAGCAGTCATCCGAGGATACGGCTCCGATTTGCTCGAATCCGATCCTGACCTCAACAACATTCGTAATGATTCTCGTTTTCAAATGCTTTTGTCGATGAGCCAGCTGGTTCATCGAAATCCAGCATTCACCTCTTCATTCAACGAGCCGCCTCAATGAACCGCCGCAACCCCAGGAAGACACGATCCCAACGCAGCATCCAGCTGGAACGACTCGAGACTCGAGATTTGATGGCAACGTTTGGAACGCCATGGCCGGAGCCGAGAACCCTTTCCGTCAGCTTTCCAACAGACCAGGCTGCGATCGGTGCCTTTCGCAATCTAGCCAGAGAGTCTCTCGATCAAGTTGCAGACCGGAAGGAATGGCAAGAAGCAGCGCTGCGCGCCTTTCAGACTTGGGCTGTGCAGGCCAACATCAATGTCGGGCTCGTCCCGGATCGCGGCGATGATTTTGGCGCTGTTGGATTAAGCAACAACGACCCGCGGTTCGGCGAATTCAGAATCGGCGCGTTTCCTCAAACCGGCGTCCTTGCCAACGCGCTTCCATTTCAGCAACTTGCCGGAACGTGGTCTGGGGATGTACTAATCAATTCCGAGATTCCTTACTTCCTGGCTCCCATGCCCGTAACCGATCGCGTAACGGTTCCTGAAGCCCCCGAAGGAGGACCTGCCACAGAACTCTATTCCGTGTTGCTCCATGAAGCCGGCAACGCACTTGGGTTGGCTGACAATACCATCCGAGGGGCAGTAATGAACGGGACTTACTCCGGCCCCAACCGCACGCTGAAGTCTTCGGACATCACCGCAATACGTCAACTCTACGGCGCCCGCAGAGATATTTACGAACCGGTCAGCAACAATCTTCGCAGCCGCGCTACACTCATCCCTACACCCAGCGGATATCGCGGCGACACTCCCCTCACGATTCGCGGCAGTTTGAATTCGATGAACGATGTCGATTTCTATCGATTCCAACCTTTAGCAGGACGCGAGAAAGTGACCGTGCGACTCATGGCGGCAGGAATCAGCCTCGTCAAAGCCCAAGTGGAAGTCCTGGATCGACTCGGAAACAAGATCGCTGATGCCAAAGCAGACAGCATCTTCGAGAACAACTTGCAATTAGAGATCGGCTCGCTGAAAGATCACAGCCAACTTTTTATCCGGGTAGCCCGCAATGCGAATGATGTCTTTGCTATTG
>JALOQW010000502.1 GCA_025459275.1 Pirellula sp. | reverse complement strand
CAAGCAACGCTCTCGCGATGCGATTTCTGCACTCAGCAATCTGCAACCGGGCATCGCTCACCGCGTTCGCGATAACATCGTCGAAGACATCGATATCCGCAACGTGGAATTGGAAGATGTTGTCGAGGTCTATGCTGGCGAATCGATCCCGTTGGATGGCACGATCCTGGACGGATCCAGTTACGTCGATGAGAGTATGATGACGGGTGAACCGATCCCCGTGGCCCGATCGATCGGAGATACAGTGATCGGTGGGACCGTGAACGGAAATGGTCGACTCCGCGTTCAGGTCAAGGCCGTCGGAGAAGCAACGCTGTTGTCGCGCATCACAGCCATGGTTGCGGATGCTCAAGCGTCCAAGCCCCCCATCCAAAATGCGGTCGACCAAGTAGTAGCCTGGTTCGTTCCGGTAGTGTTGGGGATCGCAGTCCTAACAGCGATCGGCTGGTTGATTTTCGGAGGCGAGGACCGCTTGACTTATGCACTCGTTCATTCCGTCTCGGTCCTCATTGTTGCATGCCCATGCGCGATGGGCTTAGCGACCCCGATCAGCATGATGGTTGGCATGGGCCGGGCTGCGGAGTTGGGTCTTCTTTTTCGCTCGGGTGAAGCCCTTCAATCGCTCGCAGAAATCGATCGTATGGCTTTCGACAAGACAGGGACGTTGACCATGGGAGCTCCCACGGTCGAAGGGATCGTCTCCTTGGAAACGCTTACGGAAACTGAGCTGCTGCAGCTAGCGCATGCTGTGGCGTCGACCTCGCAACACCCTGTTTCCAAAGCTGTCATTGCGAAAGCGACCGAGGGGGCCAATCCCGTCACGAGCTCTCTCTTGGAGACCGTTCGGTCCGAGCATCAACCCGGGAGCGGAGTGTTCGCGCAATTGGCAGATGGAAGAACACTTCATCTCGGTTCACTTGGTTGGATGAAGCGTTTGGGGTACATCACGGCCGATCAAGAAGCCATATTCGATGCCAAGCAACATGTAACAGGAACGGACGTGTTTCTGGCTGTGGACGGAAACGTCCAGGGCTGGATTTCCGTTTCGGATCCTTGCAAGCCAGAAGGGAATGCGTCGATCAGTCAACTGTCGCGCCTGGGTATCGACACTTGGATTCTATCCGGCGATCGTGATTTACCAGTTCAACGTGTCGCAGCAAGCCTGGGTGTGCTTCATGCCAAGGGAAATTTGATGCCTGAACAAAAAGCGGAGCGGATCCAACGCTGGGAACAGGAAGGTCATCGAACCGCCTTTGTCGGGGACGGTATCAACGATGCGCCAGCTCTCGCAGCCGCCCGCGTTGGAGTTGCGATCGGCACAGGAACGGAGGTCGCTATTTCAGCGGCTGATGTGATCCTGATCTCTGGCAATTTGCTTGGCGTTCCCACCGCTGTCCGACTGTCGCGGTCACTTCTGTCGAACATCAAGATGAACTTGATCTGGGCCTTTGGTTACAACGTTGTTTTGATCCCGATTGCAGCCGGGCTGTTGGTCCCCTGGAATGGTTGGTCCTTGACGCCGATGTTTGCTGCGTTGGCGATGAGCTTCTCGAGCGTCTTCGTCGTGCTGAATGCACTGAGACTCAGACATTTTCGTCCGTAAACGGGTTGCGGCACAGGACGTTTCCTGCTGTTAGCGCCGCGTTCTCGAATGGAAAAGTTCTCAATGTCGTGACGCGGAGCGAGCCGACAGCTAACCCGACCGCCCCGCCACCTGCCGGTGGCGAACGCTTACGTCTCCACAATTCACTGGCGACGCGTTCAACGCACCGCACAAGTCCAAGCATGGCGTACCTCGCTTCGTGTAGATGCGAAAAGTGCCGGGCAATTGCCGACGAAGGCGGTCCCCAATCCGCTGTTTTTATTCGTCCGACTCTTCTCGGTTCCCGCTGACCTTTTCAGCAATTCTCTCCGCAGTCAACCTCTGAATCACAATTGAACCCGTTTTATCAGGGTAAGGAACTGTCAATTTAATCGCTCGGCAAATTGCATCGAATGATTGTTCTGGTAGCTGTGCAACAAACGCTTTGTTGCCACACTCACATGCGAACCTCGCGAAGCCGATTGCTTCATCGCGGCTACTTGACTCTAGTCGCGCAAGCAAATCCGAAGTTCGCACTCGAGATAAACGCCTTGAAGCCGACTCTTGGATAAGGTTGCGATCCTTCCAGTCTGGACGTCCGGATGAATTCCAAGCTAGTAGCTCGGGTACCAACTCCGGCGAAACGGTCATCTCGACGGTCAATGGATCCGTTTGGTTTCCGCAGGCCTGCTTCAATTCTGCATGCACTTCGTTCGCAATAGATTTCGGAATTCGGAGATACCAATTCTTCGCGTCGACGTCAATTGGTGGAACATCCCGCGTCATCAACCAGCAATCGAGCTTACTTAAACTTGAAATCGGGAGCGCACCCACTGCGTCCATCTTCACGGACACTCCTGTCACATCAGCTCCATTAAAAACCAGTTCCTGCGAAGTCCCATCGGTGGCTATGAACGTAATCGTTGTGCCATTATAAGTATGGATTGCTGAGCGTTCGCGAAAATCAGTTATGGACGCCAGGAGGACACCGACGAAATCCGATATCTCATCTTTAGATTCTGTTCGATACACTTCGCGAATGTCGTTAAAGTGTAGTTTTCCCTCGGATTCATAGATCCAATACTGACGAATCAACATACGAGACGCCGTCGACAGGTTCCTTATCCTAGGGCGGGCATCCCAGTGATTATCACGTGCATTGATTCCACACCCGTCGAGAAACGGCGTGAGCAAAATGAAGATGCTAAATCGCACCAGTTTACGGATAGCTTGGTTGTCCTGAAGAATACTTTCCATAAGAGAACACGTTAATGCAAAGGTCGAAAAACCAAACGCTCTTCCAGCGATAATTGGTATCTAAAAAAGTGTGCGTGGCACCGACCAATTGCGATGTCTGGTCGTACGAATAGGTGTCTGTTCCCTCGAGCGTCGAAACGATCGTGGCGATTCTCGACAGCGGATCGTAGGTGTACGTGCAATACCGTTCGATGAAGGTAGTGGAAGTTATTAAACTTCCCCGTGATCCAGGATCTTTAGCAAGATCCACTACATCAGGTCGGTTCGT
>JALOQW010000149.1 GCA_025459275.1 Pirellula sp. | reverse complement strand
ACGAGTTCGAGCAGTCTCCTGCAGAAGGAGTACTTGCCACTGGGGGGCTGAGCCTCGCCGAGGAATACGATGATATCCTGCTTATCCAAGGGGTCTTTGCGGACGAACAATCGATTCCGAGGCAATCGCCCTGTCTTGATCAATCCCCCTTTCACTTCGACATGCTCGACGTCGAAAAGCTCATGCGATTCGATTTCGGCAAACAGATGCATGCCGAGTTTTGCCAACAAGTAATATCCAGCGCTGATTGCGACGTGGCCCATGCCAGGCCAAACCGCGACCAGAATCGGATTGTTGAATTTCTGCTGAAGCGTTACCTCTTGGCTCATTGAAAAGGTCTTGATTTAGGGCCAGTTTGTTGCCATGTTTCGCACAGGGCATGATTCGCTATTGTACGGAAGACATGGTTCTCAGGAAAACTCTTTTGGTTCAGAAAATCGCAACACTGCAGCCATCGGCTCGCGCGATGGCATGTCATCGCTGTCGACGACATAGACCTTGTGCAAGACCATTACTGCGGGCTTCCCAAAACTCATGGTCGGTAGACAAACGATGAAGGGGCGCGACAAGATCGCGGGCATCCGGCGCCCTCATCCACCGTGCGGCCAACTCTCGCTCGGCTTGATCGGCCAGGTTCTTCAGACGGACTGCATCTTGCTGCCCCTGGAGACCAGCAGCCACATGGGTGGGCATATAAATCGTCACGCAAGGGCCGTTTCGTATTTCCGTTAACGGACGCAATTCCGACCAATTCAAAGAGTCCATCGCAAATGTTCCTTATCTTAAGCCTTCATTGCGGGATGGCATGGAAACCGAGCAAAATCCACGACCAGCTCAATTACCACAAGCACATCGGCGGGAACAAATCCTAGCTTAATCGATGGCTTGTTTCCTTCCCCTTCTCTCATTCTACCCGTGTTCATTTTCGCTGTGGGACTCCTCGAATGCGAATTGTCGAATCTCTGATTCTCGCATGGTGGAAATCACTATGCCGCACAACCTGATATCCCGTTTCGTCACGCCGTTGACTATCGTCACTGTAATGGGTGTGCCAACGCCGTAGTATGACTGCGTCGTGACGGGTTTGTCACTTCCTATGGAGTAAGTCATCGACTGGTAAGAGAAGAATACTCCCTGCACCAGAAGTATGAGCAGGAGTAGTATCCCTGCAAATGCGAGACTGACGTCCGTTGGGATCAGTATACCAACTGACCACTTCGGGCGACCAATCGCTCGGTAGGGGGCACAAAGAACTTTCGTGTTGCGGATCTCAGAAATGGACATCCTGGCCCCCATTCGGCGATTCGATCTGCTTTTTTGCGACGACTTTATCGCGATGAAGCTCCCAATCAGTAGCGACCGCACAAAGCGGGAGTTTCGATATCATCGCTACCATCAATACGAGTAAAGCACAGGTCAACCAGGAACCACCAAGGAAGAATCCAAGACCACAGGCCAGAATACAAACAGAGTAAGTTAGCGAAAAGATGAGTACCGACCACCGAGCTAATCGAACAGGATTATTTGCAGCATCAAATCGCGCCGCGTAGTCCGACGACAAACCTCTCAAGACGGATCGTCTCCATAGTGAATTGATAGCGAAAGCGGTACACAGTGAAATCATCGCGACGGTACTGGAAGAAAACAAATCGAGAAGCGCAAGCACGAACGCAACTCCGATTAGGAGTATGGGAACGACAAGTCGACTCCATTGATGATCCATCTGGCCCTCTCTGCGCCTCCCGACGAACGAACCGATTCAGCCGGGCAGCGCGGAATGCGCTTGCTTCCAAACGGACTCGAACACGGGATTCGTTACATGCGATTGTTCTGGACCGTACTCAACCTGTGCCGATAGCGTCTCGATCAATGATCGCACCTTCGATTTCGATTTTGAATCCATCCTCAAGAACTGACGCGCAGTAATCGCCGATAAGTTTGCGGTAATCGGGACAGAGTTCCGGGAGAAGAGAGACGGCCTCACGTTCGGAAACCGACATTGGAATCCAAATCCATTCGATAAATCGAGTGCGATGCAGTTCAAGAAAGTTATCGTTCACCCCGTGCCAGACGATTGGAAGATGTTCCCGGAGCCAGGAGAAGATCAGTATATCCGGAGGGTCGCAATCACCGATGAAGATTCGAGAAGGTGACGAGCCAAATACAAAAGGCAAGTCATCCACAGTTGGAAGACCGTACCTTCCTATGACGGCCATTGGCGATGGCAGCTGTGACAGGCTCCGAACCCTCGAAAGACATGCGTTCTTTGTCGTGTAAATGACAGTTTTCGCGAGCATGGGATTGCCAACTCGCACGGAATCATATCCGTCAGGAGCTATTCCGAAATCGCCGTCGTCATGCGAGTGGAACCACGCTTCGATCGCATCAACACGTTCTTTAGACGACTGGATCGACACCTGCGGTAATCTCCTCGATCAGCTCGGGTTCCACGTACTTGTAGAGAGGTTACAGTTGGTTGTCGTTCCTCTTTACACGGCAACAATGTCTCGCAACGGTCAGCTCCAACGCGGCGAGTGGAATCACAATCATACTCTCAACCGTAAAGTAGATCACTCCTAGCATCGTGACCGTCGACGCAAAAGCAACACAGAACATGATTGCCGTCAAACAGTAGGTCAAATTCAGTAGACCAATGGTCGCGAGCGGCCAACATGCGTCACTCGCATGAAAGTACGCGTATAGGTCAAAGCATGCAAACAAGGCAGCAGTAGCGGCTAATGCCCAGAGTAACCCTGTGGGCAACCCTGTCTGTACCACTGTGGTCAAAATCAAGCCGGTGACAACACAAGTCACAGCAGCGCCGGCGCAATCGAACAGCAGCAAGTTCTTTTTCGTAATCAGATACCAATCCACAGGCGATTCAAAGTGCGTCTGACGTTCCAATCTTACTATCACTCCTATATTCGAAGCATCGAGGGAAAACTCGAAAAATCGCTGCTTTTCGCCGTCCGAGCTCGACGCGAAAGGCGACCCCACTTCGGGTGCGCGACGCGAAAAGCAACGCCGCATTCCGCCATGCAGCGAGTTGCATGGGCGCTAACCAAGTATTCTTAGATAGCACAATTGTGACATGCCCAATCTGCTCTCGCCTTCTCCATGTATTCACTTCGAAACGTCGCGCTTTCGAAGCCAACGTCATCAGCGGATCCCGTTCACCGTTCTATCTTATGCTTCTTGGCACTGAGAAGCTCCGACCAAAAGTCCGATATTAACGTGGCAATCAATCCACCCAGGTGGAAACCAAGAGCCACCAACATCGCCGTGGTGCTGGGTGCAATTGGGAGAATCATCTGGAAAACAAGCGCGGGTGAATAGATACCTCCAATGAAGGTATCGTAGTCACGGAGGACCAATTCGTGAAAAGACACATGAACGACAAGCGAGAAGGCCAATACCGACAATACCATCCATAACGTTACCGCGTGATCTCCCCAAAGGTAGCCAACCCCAACAATGACGAGGATGACTGCTAGTGCGAATCCTAACTCGGCGAAGAAAATCTCACCTGAATTCCACCGGACGAGCCAATCGTCCCGCCCCACAAACGATCCCAAATAGGCGATCGTCGGCTCAGGACTTCCTGCCACCGTCAACGGATAGTAACGCACACTGTCTGATGAGAGCAACCTCGCGTGGATGTCTCGGTTGTCTGCAAGGAACGTTACAAGGCTGATCGCGATCGCTGCCCAGACGAATAGGAATGTGAAAGCTGCACGCCGATTGCTCGCGATGCGCTGCAGCGCGAGTCGCAAGTTGAATGCCGACGTAGCGATCGTACCGATGGTCGCTGCAATGACCAATGGTAACAATGCAAGGACGAGTTCTTGTCGAAGCTCGGACATCACCAACGCAGTAACACTAAGCAAAAATCCAAAGAGCCACCTGAGCCATGCGGGCTGCATCACGGCGAGTAATCGATTCATCAGATGCACTCTGGATATTCCTTGCATGACAAATGTTGTTGATCCTTAGCAAGGATCAGAAGCGTTCGTGTTCGGGCAAGAGTGCCAAATCGAGAGATATTTGAACGAAAAAATCATTGGCGTCCAAGCCAAGTTTCGGTGCGACAGATTGATGACCACCCTTACTCGTTCGAGCTCATGGTTCTTTCAAGTACAGGATCGACACCCGCGGTGATTTCATCGAGCAACTCGGGATCCATGTACTTGTAAACATCCGGTATATCCAGAACATGAACCTCCTTTTCACGGAGTTCCGCTGGATACTCGTTGTGCAACCGATGCTTGTGCTTGTCTTCCATGACGAACACGATGTCTGCCCATTTCAGATCTTCGGCGGTGACCATTTGGCGCGCGCTAGGGCTGATTCCACGTGAGCGTGTGTCGATACGAGGTCGGCCTCGATAGATGCGTTCGGCTGTTGGGCTCCTCCACTGGTTCCTGGAACAAACGAAGAGAAGCTTGAGGGGTTGACGGTGTGCTATGTCTCACCTCGCGCCACCTCTTCACGGGTGATTCGAAAGATCACGGTGTTGACCCAAATCAAGTTCCAAGCGAGCAGGAATGCTGAGAAAGATCCCCCAACAGCCATCAAAGCGATGCTCCATCGAACAAGAGGCCCGCTGTTCCATCGAAGGTCCGAAAACACGGCAATCGCAGCTATTGCGACTGGCAAACCGACCAGCACTACGCGATTACGAATCTTCATGACACGAAGCAAATGCGGATATCGGCTCATCGCGCGGCTCGCAATCGCACGAATTTCGGCGTCCTGCATTCCAGCTAGGTGCGGAAATTGGCGTGCATGCGTGTACATGATCGGTCTACTCATTGCAAATTGACGTTCGTTTCGTCTGGAATGAAATAATACGCCACGCGTGTGTGGTTTCCAATGTTCCAATCCAGTTGCCTCAGCTGCACCAAGATGCGCTGTAGGGAGACATGCCCCCCCTGATGATCCGCGCCTCGCGCGACACGAAAAAAACGCGCGCGGAAAAGGGGCATCTCACAGACATCGCGCGCGGCAGCTCACCCAAGATTCAAGGGACCAGGGTCTGCTCTGCGATTTTCAAAAGAACTGCTGTCGACAGGTCTTGCCTCTACTTTCCACTTTCTCGACTCCACTTTCTAGCCGCCCTGCGGCTTGCCGAGTTCTCGTACGCAAAAGTGCACAATGTTGTGGCGCGGAGCAGTGCGATTTGATTTGCGTTATGGTTAATTGCCAAGAATTCGGGTGACGAAGGCTTTCACCACCCGCTGGACCTCTGCGGGATGGTCGCGGTGCAACTGATGGCTGCAGCCCGGGAAAGAAGCGTGGTGGCAGGCGATGATGGTTGTGCGGACGGCTTCTGCGTCGGCGTCGGTGAGCGCGCCACCTGCGGCCGGATCCGCCTGAAGCAGCAGAGCGGGACAGCGGACATGAGATAGCGCCGCCGGGAAATCGAATCCATCGAGCCAACGCCCTTCGATGACCGGAGTGAGAACCTCCGGGTCGAGGCGGCTTAGGCATTCCGCACTCCAGGCGAGGGAAGCGCGGTCGCGCAGGTCGCCCAGACGCTTGAAGCCTCCTCCGCCGGTGGGCAGACCGATTTCCGCCAGGGCGGCGGTCATTTTTTCAATGCGGCCACCGCGTCGCGCGACCTCCCGCATCCCGGTAAACAGCGCCTGCCACGCGGTCCCCGCGATGCGGTTTCCCATGGTGTGAAACGGCGGATCCTCCAGGACGATGGCTCGCACTCGGTTCGGCAGTTCCGCAGCCACGGCGGCAGCTACCATCGCTCCCAGAGAATGGCCGAAGACAACGAGCGGCTCACTTACTTCCTGGCGGACGAAGCGCACGGCATCGGCGATGTAATCAGTGACGAGATACCCGTCGGCCCGCGGGGACCCGCCATGACCGCGCTGGTCGAGGGAGATGACAGTGCAATCTTGCGCGAACGCCGGAAGAAGCCGCTCCCAGTCGGCTCCGCAGCGTGTCACGCCGTGGAGCAGCAGAAGAGGCGGGCCGTCACCGCAAACGGTGCGGTGCAGGCCGGAAACTCCTCGGTTGTCTGGGCGATCCTGCGTCATGCCTCGGGACTCGTTTTGTCTACCCCGCCGGACCTTGTGTCAAGGCTGGTGCGCCAGTCGTTCCAGCCTCCGTCCACCGAAGACGGGGCTGCATGCCAGTGCGGCATCGCTTCACCGGTTGCGGGATCACGACTCGGAATCGGCAGCATCATGATGCGTTTGCAGGCGCGCTTGTAATCTTCATCGCTCAGGAACGCCTCCTGAATGTCGTCCCAATCGCGTCCGTCTGGGTATCCGCCACACATATGAATATCATCCGATTGAGCGATCATCTCATGGCTGACGCCGGCGGGGATAACGACCACGTCGCCGGTGCTGATGCGGAGGCGGGTCCATCCGCCTTCCCCGACGGAAAGATTGAACTCCATCCAACCGTTGGCACAGCCGAGGCACTCGTGCGTGGTGGAATGAAAATGCGCGTATTTATAGACGCCGGGATAGTCCCAGTTGTTCGACCAACCATTGGAACGAAAACGAGCCTTGACCGCCTCGGCACCACCAGCCGGTATGGCGTTGCGGTGCACTAACAAGGGAAAACGGTTATTGGGGATTTTTCCTTGGGGTTTGGATGGATAAACCTCTGTGTGGATCATCGGTGGGAGTTCTCCTTGATCGATCGGGCAATTCTCGGCGGCGGCACCATAAGGCACATTCTGGCCTCCATAACGACGAACCCGCATGTTGCACTGTTCGGCATGACCTACAAATCCCTCCAGCATACACAGTCGCGAGCCGTATTGGCCGATCAAGCTTGCGGCCTCGTTAGTGAGGATTTTTTGATAGGTGTGGGTCTTCAGAAATTTTCCAACCCAAAGGCCTCCGGTGTAGCGCCCAGCCTTTTTGGTCGGTAGGGTATGGTTGGTGCCAATCACCTTGTCGCCATTGGCGACATTGGTTCGCGGTCCCAGGAATAATGCGCCGTAGCAGGTCATATTCTCCAGAAACCATTCATCCCGGTCGGTCATCACCTGCACGTGCTCGGACGCGATCTCGTTGGCCACGCTGAGCATTTCCTCATAGGTATCGCAATGGATCACCGCACCATAGTCCTGCCAGGATGTCCGTGCGAATTCGGCCGTAGGCAGGATGCCAAGGAGACGATCGATTTCGGCCAGCGTCGCTTCGGCAAGTGGTCGTGAAATCGTCAGCAGGATGGCCGGCGAGTTGAAACCATGTTCAGCCTGCCCTAGCAGGTCGGTCGCGCAGAGTTCGGCATCAACTGTCTCATCGGCAATGACCAGCGTCTCAGTTGGTCCGGCGAGTAGATCGATGCCTACACGGCCAAAGAGCTGGCGTTTAGCTTCGGCCACGAAGACATTTCCCGGACCTACGATCATGTCAACCGGATCGATGCTGGCAGTACCCAACGCCATCGCACCAATCGCCTGCATGCCACCTAGGACGTAGATTTCGTGCGCACCGCCAAGGTGCATGGCCGTGACGATCGCGGGATGAGGAGCGCCGTTTTGGGGTGGAGCAGCAGCAATGATCCGTGGCACGCCGGCCACGGATGCGGTCAACACAGACATGTGGGCCGACGCCACCATTGGAAATTTGCCGCCCGGCACATAACAACCCACCGATGGCACTGGGATGTTCTTGTGACCAAGGATCACCCCGGGAAGTGTTTCGACCTCCACGTCGGTCATGCTGGCACGCTGGGCTTCCGCAAAGCGGCGGATTTGAGCTTGGGCGAATTTGATGTCGTCGAGGTCGCGGGCCGAGACCTTGGCCATCGCCGCTTCAATCTCGGACGAACTGAGCCTGAAGCTGGGCGGGTCGTACTTGTCGAACTTGACGGACAGTTCACGCACGACTTCATCGCCGCGAGCGGCAATGTCGGCCAGCGTGCTTTCGACAATACCACGCACTTTGGCATCGTCTGCAGCTTGTTGGGCTTCAGGCTTGCCAGTCTTTAGATAGGTAATGGCCATCGAATTGGAAGTGTCCCGGTGACTGTTGAAAGTTGAAAGATGGTCTCCCCAAAGGCCCGGGCCAGCGCACGACCTCGTCGAACAAAAGGTCGCGACTGGACGTAAGTTGGTTCCCGACCAGGAACATGATTTTACTGAAGGAATGCTGCCATGGCCAAGGAATTAGGGAATACAGTCAAATCGGCTCGCTATCAAATCCCGAACGAAAACGGGGGCGACCGGGCCTCGTTGCCGTCGGGCCCGAAACTTTCCTGCGACTTGACTCTACCAAGAACCGATGGGACGATTGCGTGACTCGGGTTAGGTCCTGCAACCGAAAGGTTGAGTTTTCAAGCGATGTCAAAAACGATCCATGCAGTCTTCGAAAATGGGATCTTCCGAACCGTGGAACCCGTCGATCTACCGGACAAGGTTGAAGTGGTGTTTGAACCGAGAGTCGTTGAAAAAAGCGATGATTGGCCGGATTGCTATTTTGAAACCACTGCGGGTGCGTTTGCGAATGAACCGTTCGATCGACCAGACCAAGGTGCATTACCGAATCGTGGAAAGTGGTGATGCATTATTTGCTTGATACGAATGCTTGGATCCTCTACCTGAAGGATCCTAATTCGAGCATTCGAGCAAAGCTGGCCACCATCTCTCCGCAGCAAGTAGTCACCTGCTCGGAAGGCGGAATGCGTTGGGACATGGATTGAAACTAAAATACTGTTGGAGCGACACTGGCGTTTCTTCGAGGGCTGTTCCGGCAGGCTACCCTCCATCATAACCGCTGGAAAAACTTATTCTCACGGTGCCATGCAAGCTGCTGTGAAAGGTAGAAGTCCATGGTCGATTTCATAACGAACGCGTTCCGAGTCCTGCTGTTCTTTCTCTTGGTTCCACTCATGCTTTACGCGTCCGTGATCTATCCATTGACGTTGATTTGGATCCTGTGGAAACACGGCTGCAGAATGGTAGCGATTTCCCTGAAAATCAGGCGGAGGCTCGCGGGTCGCAGGGGCTTTTCGATCTTTCGAAGTCGCCGTAAGAGGGGTAACGATATCTTCTGGAGAATCGAAGGGCCGCAGATCATTCGAATTGGATGGATACTCCTTTTCACTCAGGTACCGGTGATTCTTGCTCTCTTGATTAGTGCTATCTTGGGGCTCCTTCGTTGAGAGTCCCTCGAAGCGATAAGCGTCTCATCGAATTGCATTTTCGACTCCTGGTCGATCATCAATCGACTTGATTAGGACCAAAGGGATGGCCACGACGACCATCCACAAGCGGATCCAGTTCACGCGCCAGTTCATGCATGACGCGGCCGACTGGAAGCTGATCGATGAGAATCCCTTCTGCTAAGTCAAAACGCAGAGGAACACGATGAAGGTCAACGAGTTCGTCCCTCGGGAAGTCATCGACAAACTCATGAAGAAGGCCGACCCCGTGTGGCGTGTGATCCTCGGCCTGAGCCGCTACGGGGGACTACGCACTCCATCCGAAACACTTTCCATCCGCTGGGATGACATCGATTGGGAGATGAATCGG
>JALOQW010000148.1 GCA_025459275.1 Pirellula sp. | reverse complement strand
TGCATCGCGGATGATAATGTCCTCGATGGTGGTTGGGGCTGGATCGGTGAATCGCAGTTTGCAATAGACCGTTTGGCCCGAGATCAAGTGACCTGATCCAGGCATGATGTTGAGAGTGGTTAACCCACCTGCTAATGCTCTCTTGAATCCAGCGCTTCGCACGTTGATCGAATCCAGGATTCGAACACCAGGTTGAATCGGAGCGCTACCGTCAGCTCCGCCGACGCCACCAATGTGGCTGTGGGTGCAGACCAATCCTGGCATCATCCACTTGCCTGTCGCATCGATGATTTTTGCATCGGGAGGTACAGCAACCGCATCGGACGCTCCTACTGCCAAAACGGTCGATCCTTGAACCAGCAAGGTGCCTCGCTCGATTGGCGCGGAACAGGCGGTCAGGATCTTGGCGTTAGTCCAGGCTATGGTTTCGCCGGCATTCGACGCAGCAGACGATGAACTTCGCAGCCCCCACGCGACCGCAGGCAATGCCATCGCCGTTCCTGTCACGAAGCGGCGTCTAGGGATCAATGTCACAGCGAAAAACTCCAAGAGTGAAAAGGGGAGGGACCTATCGAGGCATGTCCAGTCGACTCAACAACAGCTTATTCTACTTAAAGCGGACTTCTGCGTCGGGTGCCAACTTGTAGAGGATTTCGTGGCCTTTTTCCCAGGCGCCGTTCCGGAAATACTCCGATTTCATGATGAAGCCCCCCTCTGGAGTGACTTCCGAACTTGCCTTGACCTCGGTGACTCCATTGGCTTCCCCAGTGACTTTCTCGGTGCTGGTCCAGACTTTGCCATCGATCTCCATGGTCCCTTCGGTATGGAAACCAGCCGTAGTAAAGTACCAGAAGGCGACTTTGTTCCTATTCGAGTCCCACATCAAGATGGTTTCGCCGCCATACTCACCGTCGTTCACAGAGTGCAGAATCCGTACGGCTTGGCCATTCATTGCTCGTTCCCAGCGCGATACATCGAAGACAGGCTTCTCCGGCGTCGAACTCGCGAACTCCCCTCGATAGGTCTTGCCGACCAGCGGCTCGAAGATTTTTAAGTGTTCGTTCAGCGTCTGAAGGCCAGCCGGTTGATTGGACTTGGGAAGGTCCTGAACGCAAAGCGCGACGAACGCAAACAGCAATGCAAGAAATCCACGTGGTGTGAGAGCCCCTACACGAGAGTTTGGTCGAAACGAGGAGCAAAACCATCGTGCATCCATTGAATCAATGGTCAAGCGTACTCCGGTCAGTCGCGGTTCGGATGGTTTACGCTTTCTTTTTGCTAACTTTGATGCAAACAACCTATAGTGACGAACCTGCTGCGATCCCGTCGGCAGAGACTGAATCAGTCAATGGATTTTTTGTTAACACCCAGGATCCCTATGACGCAGACGACATCGATGCGGCCGTGAGTCGGGGCCTTGGCTATCTTGTATCCCAACAAAAGAAGGATGGCTCAATTACCGATCGAGGCCACGAGAACGCCATGACAGCGTTGGCTATCATGGCCTTTGCATCCGCAGGACATCAACCCGTGGACCCATCTCCGGAAGGTGTCGCGATGGCTCGGGGGTTGAAGTTTCTGCTCTCCGATGGCCGCCAGGATGCGCAAGGTTACTTCGGCGCATCGGATGGTTCAAGAATGTATGGGCACGGTATTGTCACGCTGATGCTGACGGAGATGCTTGGGATGGGGGTCGATGATTCGATGGATGCGCGTCTCCATCAAGCCTGCCAAAAAGCGATTGATTTGATAGTCCGAAGCCAGAAAGTGAAGAAAGGCATGAATGCGCGTGGGGGTTGGCGATACACGCCCGACGCAGGGGATAGTGATCTGTCCGTCAGCGTTTGGCAAGTCATGGCGCTGCGGAGCGCCAAGAACGATGGCATGGATGTATCGTCCAAAACGATCGATGATGCGATTGGCTACCTGAAGCGATCGTTCACTTCACCACTTGATAGCAACGGAAATCCCCGCGAGATCAAGAATGGATTTTCGTATGAGCCCAATAGTGGCGGGCCATCGTTCACGATGACCTCCGCTGGTTTGCTGGCCATGCAAGTCTGCGGTCAGTACGACTCGCCCCTTGTCGCCGGCTCGTCGGATTGGCTGCTAGATCATCCCCCTCAATGGAACGATCGATTCATTCTTTATGGACTGTATTACTTTGCCCAAGGGATGCACCAGCGCGGTGGCACGCATGCGGACCGAGCTGCGTCGTTGGTGTCGAGTATGCTGCTCCCAAAGCAGAAATCGAATGGGGCTTGGGAGTCGTCGGGAGGAGAGGAGCAGAACGCTGGCAGTGTCTACTGCACATCGATGGCAATTCTAAGTCTCTCAGTCAAGTATCACTATTTGCCGATCTACCAACGCTAGATGTTTGGATTCCACTCAGGGAATTTTTCTAGTTGCTGTTTGAGGGCCGCTCGAGCTCGATTCAATCGGGAGCGGACGGTGCCGATCGAGATGTTGAGGACGTCGGCGATGTCTTCGTACGCAAGATCCTCCATTTCTCTCAGGACCAGAATCGATCGATGATCCTCGGTCAATAAGGCCAACGCGCGATGCACCAACTGGACATCTTCATGGCGGGATAGTTGATCGTCCGGTGAGTCCCCTTGTGAAAGGGGCTCATTTCCAGAATTCTCGCGAGATTCGTCTAGCGAGAGAATTCCGCGGTTCCTCCGCCGCCGGGCCAACGCAAAGTTGAACGCGATGCGGTAAAGCCATGTGAAGAATCGGCTGTTCTGTTGGAAGGTATCAAGTTTGAGATACGCTTGAATGAACGATTCTTGAACGACATCTTCGGCTTCGTCGGCACTTCCAACGATACTGATCATGGCCGTATAAAGACGATCTTGGTATCTTGAAACCAACGTCTCAAACGCAGAACTTTGGCCGGAAAGGGCCGATTGAATCAAGTCTTCTTCGTCGTTCACTCGCCAGCGGTGCTATCCGTCCATCAGCAACGAACTGTCGTCCTCACGGCGAAGGACGGTTTAGTAATCTCCATCGTCGACGTCCTGGCAACGTTTGTCAAACGTGAACACGGAATCTTTACGATCATTCGTAGCGGAGGGCGTCGATAGGATCGAGTCGGCTGGCTCTCCAGGCAGGGTAGAAGCCAAACCCCACCCCGACACAAGCCGAAAAAATCAGGCTGATGATGGCCGCCAGATAATTGATAACGATTGGCCAATCCCTGCCGGAAGAAATGGCATTGATTGCCATGGTCAGGCCGACCGATCCTCCGATTCCTAGTGCGACCCCGATCGCTCCGCCGATCACGGACAAGACCATGGCCTCCACCAAGAACTGCATCAAAATGTCTTGCGGACGGGCTCCAACGGCCATTCGGATGCCGATTTCCCGGGTCCTTTCGGTGACCGAAACCAGCATGATATTCATAATGCCGACCCCGCCGACGACGAGCGAGATTCCTGCGATCGAAGCCAACATGGCCGTCAGCGTGCCGGTGACGATTCCAAAGGCGCTGGCAATTTCGGTGGTATTGGCCACCTCAAAATCCGGCGGCTGCCCAAGTCCGATTCGATGGCGATCCATCATCATGGCTCGAATTTCGGACTCCGCAACGGCCATCAATTCCGTTGACTTGGCCGACGCCAGGGCCACATCGACATTGTTGAAATTGGAACCTTGGAGCCGCTTTCGAACGGTCGTGTAGGGCATCAACACCACATCATCCTGGTCGTCGCCGACGATGTTGGCACCTTTGGAAGCTAATACTCCGACGATTTCAAACGGAATATTCTTGATCCTGACCGTTTGACCAAGCGGATTTGCAGTTTGGAACAGCTTCTTGACAACGGTTGCCCCAACCACGCAGACTTTGTTGGCGTTATTGATATCTGCGTCGGAGAAAAACGCCCCAGCGACCATTTGCCAGTTGCGAACGACGAGGTAATCGGCTCCGACTCCGACCAGCTCGCGAGGTCTCCAGTTATTGTTACCGACGATCACTTGTCCGGCCGCCCCGACGATGGGTGTGGCTGCCAGAACACTCGGACATTCCTTGGATATGGCTTGGATATCCGCAGCGGTCAGGGTCGGAATTTGGCTGGATCTGGCTCCTCTGGCCTGTCGACTTCCTGGGGAAATCACAATGACGTTGGTCCCCAGGTTGCGGAACTCCCCTTGAACCAACTCGCTAGCCGACGTACCGATCGAAACCATGGCGGTCACGGCTGCGATGCCGATCACGACCCCAAGGATCGTCAACCCGGCTCGCATTTTGTTCTTGCTAAGGGCAGCTACCGCGATTCGAAAGATATTGAGGAATGACATAACGCTCCAGTGTAACTCGGCGCCTGGGGCGTTGGCTATAGGCTCTCGCGATACGAGCGAAGTCTGAGATTTATGTGTGCAATCACGTCGCGAATCACCTTGTCAGCGGATCGGTTTGAGGGCCGGATGGCCCGGCAGAACTTAAGCCGGCAGCGGTAGCTGCCGGCTCGCGATGGAGAAGCATCTGCAAGGCCTGAAAGGCCGACAGAAATACCGTAGTGTTACCCGGACCTGTCTGTCCGGGCTAACGTTCTGCCGGTCCTCCGGACCTAAGTCCAACAAAGCAAAGAGGCTCCCTGGGGACATACACTTTCAGCCGGAGGGCTCATCGCGGAATACTTGCTAGTCACTGGGCGCGAAAGGACGAAGCGGCGGTGAGTGTCCCCAAGGTGCCTCATTGGCATGCGATGGGAACCGACATTTGAAAAGCAAAGTAATTTATCAGTATACTGACGGCGACGACGGCCTCGGGGCATGCCCCCGACAAATTCCGTTTCCACTAGCAATTGTTGCCGCCATGCCCTCCAAAGATGACGAAACGAAGTTGCACGCTCCCGCAGACGATTGCAAATCATCGAACGCCGAAATAACGGAAGTAGTCCCCACGCGTATCGGACGCTTCATCATCCACTCCATCCTCGGCCGCGGCGGTTTTGGCGTTGTCTATCTGGCGATCGATGAACAACTGCAACGCAAGGTCGCGATCAAGGTCCCCCACCCCAGATTAATCCGGGAACCGAGCGACGCGGAAATGTACCTCAAGGAAGCTCGGACCGTTGCCGGTCTCGAACACCCCAACATCGTGCCAGTCCTCGAGGTAGGAAGCTCCTCTGACTTCCCCATTTATGTCGTTTCGAAGTACATCTCCGGACGTGACCTGGCCGGTTACATCAAAAAGAGTCCTCCGTCGATTGCCACAATAGTCTCCTGGATAATCGATGTCGCCGACGCCTTACGCATCGCCCACCAACAAGGGATCGTCCACCGGGATATTAAACCCCAGAACATCCTGGTCGATGCCTCCGATCGGGTCTACCTGGTCGACTTCGGATTGGCCCTACGCGACGAAGAAGTTGGCAAGCGTCTCCCCGCCGGAGGGACACCGGCATACATGAGCCCGGAACAAGCCAAAGGCGAAGGGCATCGCGTCGATGGTCGAAGCGATCTGTTCAGTCTCGGAGTGATGTTCTACGAACTCTTAGTCGGCCGTCGGCCATTCCATGGAGACTCGCATCTCGAACTCCTTGAACAGATCACGGAACTCGATCCGAAACCGTTGCGTCAATGGAATGACTCCATCGATCGGGAACTAGAACGGATCTGTTTGAAGCTACTGGCCAAGCGGAAATCGGATCGTTTTTCAAGCGCTAAGGATTTGATTGAAGACCTGCAAGCGTATCTGAACAGTCACTCTCAAGCCAACGATTCCGTTTCCCAAGTCGTAACACTCCAAGGGCGATCCGCTCCCGCAGTTGTCGATACAGCCGTTGCGACGCCCAATGAAACCCCGGTGACCATCGCCCCGACCTCAGGATCGAAACCTCTGCGCATTGTTCCAAAGGGGCTTCGCTCGTTTGATCGGCACGATGCCGACTTCTTTTTGGAATTGCTCCCTGGCCCACGCGATCGGAATGGGCTTCCGGATACTATCGGTTTCTGGAAGACCCGAATCGAGGAACGAGATGCGCAGCAAACGTTCGCCGTGGGTTTGATCTATGGTCCGTCGGGTTGCGGCAAATCCTCGATGGTCAAGGCCGGCCTCTTACCTCGCCTTCCGAAGGAGGTCCTCGCCATTTACCTGGAGGCCACAACCGACCAGACGGAATCCATGCTGCTGGGACTGTTGCGTCAACGACTGGACGCCGCAGGTACCAAGGTCGATCCAGCGATGAATTTAGTCGATGTGTTGGGTGCCATAAGACGAGGACGCGTCGTGCCTGACACCCACAAGATCTTGCTGGTCCTTGATCAGTTCGAACAGTGGCTGTACGCCCATTCTCAAGCAACTCGTTCTGAAATGATCGATGCTTTGTTGCAATGCGATGGCTCGCACTTGCAAGCTATCGTCATGGTACGTGATGACTTTTGGATGGCCGCCACCCGCTTCTTCCGCGACTTGGACATTCCTCTCGATCGGGGTAACTCCGCCGCCGTCGATCTGTTCGATCTCGACCATGCTGAACGCGTGCTTAAGGCCTTTGGTCGCGCGTTTGGAAAACTGGATGCCATTGATGCCGAGGAGAAATCCGACCACAAGAAGTTCATCACCGAATCGGTGCGTGGCTTGGCCGAGGGAAGTAAGGTTGTTTCAGTACGATTGTCGCTCTTTGCCGAGATGATGAAGGGGCGGCCATGGACCCCGGAGTCACTTCGCGCCGTGGGAGGAATCACAGGGGTCGGAGCCACGTTCTTAGAGGAGACATTTTCAGCAGCGGGAGCCCCGCCTGATCATCGCTATCATCAAGCGGGCGCAAGAGCAGTGTTGCAGTCTCTATTGCCGTTTGGAGGTACTGAAATCAAGGGACATCGTCGATCGTACGAGGAGTTGTTGGCTGCATCAGGTTATTCCGGGCGAGAGCGAGATTTTCAAGACTTGATCCAAATCCTAGACAAGGAGCTGCGGTTGATCACACCGGTCGATACCAGTGATAGTAGTACGATTGCCCCCGATCGCTCCGAGCCTGACACAGCAGCCCCGCAACCGGAGCGATTGGGACAATCGCTCTACTATCAGCTCACGCATGATTACCTCGTTCCATCGCTTCGCGATTGGCTGACACGCAAGCAGCGCGAGACGAAGAAAGGCCGGGCCGAACTAAAACTGGCGGAAAGGGCGGCGGTTTGGTCGGCCAAGCCGGAGAACAAGCAGCTACCGACCATTTGGGAGTGGATCAGCATTTGGCGACTGACAGACGCAAGCCAATGGAAGCCTGCAGAAAGTAGTCTGATGCGACGGGCGAATCGATTCCACGTCGCGCGGGCTGCAGCTGCTTTCTTGATCGCCGGACTCGTACTCGCAGGTTCGTTGTGGGGATGGCGCGCACTGGACCACAACCAGAAGCAACTTATCGCACACAAGCAAGTCGAAGCACTATTGCAAGTCGATAGCAGCCAGTTACCCATTGCGTTGGACGGGCTGAAGCCACTATCGGATTATTGCAAGATACCTCTTCGGAATGCGTATGAAACTCAGTCCGCTAATCCCACTGCGAAACTCCATGCTGCCCTTGGCCTGTTGTGCTTGCAATCAGCATCAGCAGGTGCACCTGAGTTGGTATTTGCGACAGAACAGATGCTGTCCGCGCCGCCAAACCGATTCTTAGTGATTCGAAGACAATTGGAACTCTATTCGCAGCCAGTCTCAAAGCAACTGTGGCCGATCATTGTTGACGAAACGACCTCACCTGATCGCAGATTGCGTGCCGCAGCAGCGTTGAGCGTGCTGGCACCCACTCACGAACGTTGGTCCGATCGTTCACTTTGCGATTTCATCGCGAATCAGATAGTAAACGCCAATCCTATTCATATTGCGGATTGGCAAGAGGCATTCAAAGGGATGTCAACGCGGCTCTTTCCCTCCTTGCATGGGATCTTTATGGCTTCTTCCACCACCGAACTTCAGCGATCCATCGTAACGCCCCTTATCGCTGATTACGCCAAAGAGCAACCCAAACTACTTGTAGAGACAATCGTGCACTCGGATGCCAGGTCATTTGAAGTTCTCTTGGGAGCGCTCCGCTCGCACGGGGCTGCGGCAATCACGGAATTGGAGAGAGTGCTGGAAAGATCTTTGCAACCCGACTGGCAGGATCCGCCTTTAGATTCATCATGGACCGAACCTGACGCGTCTATCAATCTCGCCGTTGCGCGTGCAAAAGGAATGGTCCACGAACGCTTTGCTTTCGTGCAGGAAATGGAGCTTGATGCATTCTTAGATCTGTCAGAGAAACTCCGCTCATGCGGATATCGCCCCTCTCGGGTTCGGCCGTTCCCTGATGTCTCCGATACGAAGCAGAATGCCGTCCGAGCAGATTTTCGCCTTTCTTGCGTTTTTCTTCGAGATGGAAAGCGATTCGCCATCGATGCGGAAGCCACTAGTGATTCGCTCCCCGTATTCGACGAAATCGCAGAAAAGGATGGATTGCTCATCGAGGATATCTGTCCACTACCGACTAATGCACAACAGCCCGATGCACCACGATTTCTTGTTGTATGGTCCGAACCGGAACAGGCAGGGGAACAGAGGTGGCTTTTAGTCGATGCCGAAACTTCTCAATTGGTAGCTGCTCATAGAGCGGCGGAAACAGATCGAAAAACGGCGAGGACACTTACGGTATGGATTGACGCGAATCATATTCGCCGATATTCCGCAACGTGGAGCAATATTGGAGCGCCTTCAGAACTGCATTTCGGCGACGCGGGAGAGAATCTGCTGTACAGGCCGCGGTTCGATCTTGCCTGGGCGCCATTGTTGTATCAGGGGCATCCACTAGTACGCATTCGCAATGCAGTTCAAGCCTTTGAGGCCCTGTCCGAGGAGGAACGAGCAAACGCGCAATTTCAAACACAAGAACTCGCACAGGCCTATTACCATTTAGGTAAAATCGAGGAGGCATACAGAATCCTAGAAATGCAACGAAGCAGAGGCGAAGAGATCCTACGCGGAACGATGTTTCGCACGTTCTGTTTGGCTCGCATGGGACGCATTGAGGAAACTCGATTAGCACTCGAAGAATTCCTGGTACGAAACAACTCACCCTCGCTAGCTCACTATGCTAAAACGGTAGTTCACGCGTGGCTAGGTGAATGGGACCTTGCTGAACAACAACTCAAAAACGGTGAAGCGGAATCCGGAAGTTATCCGACGGAGCTTTACAACATCGCTTGTGCGGCCGCATTGTGTTCCGTCGCAGCAACAGAGAAAGAGCCATTGCGAAGCCAAGCTTTCAGGGATCATGCCATTAACTTGCTGAATCAACTTGTCGACTTGGGCTACTCAAATGTCCTGCACTTCCATTCGGATCCTGACTTTGCAGTCTTCGCTGAGGATGAGCGTTTTCTGGCTATTCTAGAAAAGCTTCTCGCCTTACCGTCATTCGCTACTCTTCATCGAGCGGATACGACTCGGACAAGCCATTTGCACATCGCCGCGGGCCTCGCTGATATCAAGGAAATGCAAATGCTATTCCAGGAGCAATATCGCCCAGTCACGTTCGTCGCTTCATACCACAATCAAGAGGGATTGATGGGTAGCGCCGAAGCAACGCACGACTCAATTCTGACCACTCATTTACTACTTCATCGTCCAACTGTTCCCGAATCCGCCAAAGAAGCACTGGCCCTTCAGCAAGCCAGGGCTGCAATCGCTTTGTTCCGGATGAATGCCACCGAACGAGTCTGGCCTTTGCTCCGACATTCCATTGACCCACGATTACGAAGTTATGTGCTCGACTATATGACTCGTTACGGGATCGATCCGAATACGTTATTAAAACGATTGGAGAAAGACGATGTCGACGTAGAAAGTTATACGCTTGGTTGTATGGATCCAAGTGCATCCGTCGATCGTGCCGTTATTATCGGTCTGGGTAATTTTGCAGAAGCAGGTCTTTTGACAGAAGCTCAAGTGGCGAAGACTAAAACCGAATTATTGCGACGCTATCTCGAGCATCCCGATCCCGGCATCCATGGGGCTTGCGAATGGACGCTCAAGAAAATAGGAGCAGGGGACGAACTCACTGCTTTACGTCAGGAATTGGCAACAGGCCAACGCATTGGGAATCGGGAATGGTTCGTCACACAGCAAGGGGAACACACCTTCGCTATTTTGCATGCGGAGGCCCCCTTCCTGATGGGTTCCCCCATCACGGAAGTTGAGCGTTACGGTGGACCCGCGCGAAACGACGAAGCCTTGCATCAAAGACAGATTGATCGAACCTTTGCAATCGCGACTCATGAAGTTACGGTAGAACAGTTCAGCAGATTCCGTCCGGACCATATTTTCAACCGTGCCATTTCTCGCGAGAGCGATGCGCCTGCCAACTTAATTTCCTGGTACGATGCCGCTGCGTATTGCAACTGGCTGAGTAAACGCGAGGGGTTACCGCCTGAGGAATGGTGTTACAATCCTGAACAAGTGTTTGCCGACGGGATGGTTTTGCCTTCGGATTATTTGAATCGCACTGGGTATCGATTGCCAACGGAAGCCGAATGGGAGTTTGCGTGCCGTGCTGGGACGAGGTCTGCTCGGTATTTCGGGGAGACAGAGTCTTTGTTGCCGCAATATGCGTGGTACTACGAAAACTCACGAGCAAGATTCGCATTGCCCGTTGGGAGTCTACGTCCTAATGACTTCGGCATTTTCGATCTATACGGCAATGTATTGGAGTGGTGT
>JALOQW010000147.1 GCA_025459275.1 Pirellula sp. | reverse complement strand
GGCCGAGCCAACACGAGAGGATGCCTATTATGGTACGAGAATTCCTCCCAGCGACAGCCCCCGTTTCCTGAATCTGTCCCAATTCGAACGGTTGGATGGGGTGAGCCGGACCTGAATCCGCATATTGCCCTACCAAACCCCATATGGCGTCAAGACATCGCAAAAAAAAACGGCCCGCGAGTGACGCGGGCCGTTTCGTTTTCTTGGCATCAGCTTCAACCGATTAACTCTGGTGGAAGCCTCGCTTCATTAGTTGCATCCACAACCGGAAGTTGCAGGAGCTGCAGCAGAGCCGCATCCACCGCAACCGTTACCAGCAGCCGAAGCACCAGCGGCACTTCCAACAACAGCGGTTCCGTTGCTCCATACAGGAACAGTGACGGTCTGAGGAACCATCTTGCAGACGGTAACTTCGACTTCTTCCTGAACGGTGTAAGGAACACAAACTTGATACTTCTGAACGCGATCTTCGGTAACGGTGTCATAGACAGTTACGTCGTAGGTCTTCTGTTGTTGTTCAGCGACCATCTTGGTGACATTGCGAGTGCGATTTTCGTCAACGTATTCGGTGACGTTCTTCATTCGTTTGCGAGTTTCCGTGTCGTAAACGGTCTTGGAAACGTCTTTCATCAATTGCTCGGTCACTTGACGTGCAACCTTGCTCGTGACTTGACGCTCTTCGGTGGTCATTACGCAACGTGTAACAGGACGTGTACGGGTTTCAGTGTTCATAACGCACTTCTTCACCGTCTTGGTACGGTTTTCGGTGGTCATGACGCACTTCTTGACCGTTCGCTGACGATCTTCGTACTTGTACGAAACCTTGGTCACTGGCTTGGTGCGGGTTTCGCTTGCCATGGTGCACTTGCGAACGGTGCGATAACGCGTTTCGGTCGTGTAGCTGCACTTCTTGACGGTTCGCTGACGGACTTCGTCGCGGCAAAGGGTCACGTTGTACGTGTACGCTTCTTCGCTCATTTCGTTCTTGTAGGTGGTTACAGGAACTTCGGAGGTCACGATGTTGGGAACCCAAACACGTCGGCAAACGGTACGTGTTGCAGGAGCTGGTGTTCCGCATCCGCCGCAATCACCACATCCGCCGCAGCCACTGCTGGTGGTGGTGCCACAACCGCAACCGTTGGAAACCGTTCCGCAGCCGTTGCTAACTGGAACTTCTTCCATAACGGTTTGGTAGGAACCGCAGTCCTTGGTAACCGTTCGCATGGTCGTCACTGGAACGCGTCGGCAAACTTGACGGGTGCCAGTACGAGCTTCGGTGTAAGGAACCTTGACCGTGTAGTTGACCACTTCGTCGGTGTAGACAGGAACATTGACTTGGTAAGCAACTTGCTCGTCGGTGTAACGAGGTACTTGAACCATGTACGAAACTTCTTCGGTCGTGGTCACAGGGACGCAGACCTTGTAGGTTTGAACTTCGTCAACGTAGGTCGGTACTTGAACCGTGTAGTTAACAACTTCATCCACGTACGATGGAACTTGGACTTGGTAGCTAACGTCTTCGGTGACTGTCTTTGGAACTTGAACCGTGACGGTCTTGGTAACGTCGTCGTAGACGGTCTTGGTGACGTTGTAAGGAACTTGTTCCGTCACAGTGCGAGGCACTTGCACCGTGTATTCTTCTTCGACTTGCTTTGTAACAGGTACCTTAACGGTGTAATTTTCGGTTTCAGTCTTGGGGACCATGACCGTTACGGTCGTCGTCTTGGATTCCGTGCGTGGAACCTGCTTGGTGACCTTGTAGGTTCGTTCGCGTTCTTCCATTCGCGACATCGACTTGGTGACTGTTCGCATCTCCTTGACTTGCGTAGGAACCATGACGGTTCGTTCTACGTAAGTGATTTGGTCTCCGCATCCGGCGCTACCGCCACCGACGACTCCCTCGCCAGCTACTGAACCGCATCCGCAAGGCGATGCTGCTGCAGGTGCGCTGCTCGCGCATCCACAATCACCTGCGTATGCTGCACTGGCCCCCAACAAAGTGGCCAGCCCAAGGACGAAACCTGGGCGAAATCTCATGTGAATCTCCTCACTGTAAACAAAGACACAAAGCCAATTGGCCTAAACGATACCATCGATCGCAAATGCGATCAGTTATTCACGATGTGCGTCAGGAATCGATGGAGCGTCAATCTTTCACTGAGCGAGGATGCTCAAGCTCATGCACGTCACCGGACCCGATACTTCCGAAAAGTGTAACTCTTTGACGATTCAATGGAAGACAACGGGAAGCAAATTCCGCCTATTTTGTGCAGTCGATAATGTTTGACACGCTGAGCAAGTTAAGGCTTGATGATATGTACGCGTAGATTTACAGGGTGCCCCCAAATGCTCACTACGTAGAACTACGGTCCCCAGAGGAGGTGCGGCGAACGGCGATGCCTCGATAGTCGAGGCCCAACATGACCGAATTTACGCCGGATCCGATGCCAAGTAGGGCGACCTGAGATGGGGTTGATGTGAATCCGGCCTCGATGGCCATTGCAAAGGCCGTTGGTAAAGCAACGGATCCGGTGTTCCCGAAATCCTTAAAATTTGCGTAGTCTTTGGATGTTTCCATGCCCAAAGCGGCGAGCATCCGGCGCCGATGGGCGGCACCAACTTGGTGGCACACGGTGGCATCAATGGCGGTTCGCGACCAGCCGAGTTCATCCAACAGGGCCTGAAACGTGGCCGTTCCGGTATCGACTCCGGCCTCGAGCAATTGCTCCGAGTCGGTTTGCATGGTGGGAAGCATCCCTTCGCCCGCCTGATCGGTATCGCTTTGGCAGAGATCGTGAAACTGCGTTCGGGCTCGCGCGACCGCTCCGAGGATAGGGCTGGCGGCCTGGCTAGCTTGGATGGAACTCCACCATGCTCGGTCAACGAGGAGCCACGCGCAGCTCCCGGACCCGATGGTTAACGACGCAAAGGCGGGCTTAATCGACTGCCTGGTCAAGCCAGTATCGGTTCGCAATTGCTCGAGCGTGGCTCGCATCAATCCGCGCGAATCTTCGGTTCCCACGACCATACCGGCTCGAATGACTCCTGCTTCAATGCTTTGTGCAATCTGGACCGCCCCGTTCATGATCCCGAGGCATGCGTTGCTCACGTCGTAGACCCAGCACGACTCGCTCAGCCCCAAATGATGATGCACTCGGCATGCGGTGGCCGGCTCCAAGTACTCGCGACAAACACTCGCATGAATGAGGCAACCGACTTCTTGGAGTAATCGGTCGGGGAGCCCCGCAGCTTGCCATGCATTCCGGCAGCTGGCGATACTACAATCACTCAAGCGCGTCCCATTTTTCCAGATCCGGCGGGCTGCGATGCCGCTCATCCCTTCCAACCGACCGGGAGGCAGTTTCAATCGTTCATAGACTTCTCGAAGTTCGGTCTCGATCCATTCGGAGGTGACTTCGATCTCGGGAATGACGTAACCGATAGCGGCGATGGCAACTTTGGAAAACTTCATTCGCGAAGATTAGGCTGAAGGGTCTTTGCTAGGAGCAGAATACCGTGAGAGAGACTCCCTCATGTGAGCTGGGATGGGGCAACCAACCAGCTTTCCATGCACATGGCTGCTGCAGACTGCGATGATTCGACCTTGAGCAACTCGATGATCCGAGCAGCGAATGTCATGACTGTAGGTAATGCTTTTGGTCCCGAGGCGTTCGACGCTCACTCGAATTTCGAGCATGTCTTCGAAACGCACCGGTGCGAGGTATTCGCATTCGCACCTAACTCGAGGCCATGTGAACGGCGGATCTAATTCTCGGACATGGTGAAAGTCCGACGGGAAGATCGACGTTCCGAGCTCGCGAAAGAGAGCGTGCTCGGCTTGTTCCATGTAAAGAAAGAACGATGAAAAGTGAACAATTCCAGCCGCGTCGGTTTCGCAGAACTCGACGCGTCGATGCCATACGAATGGGGAACCGTTACTCACCGACATACGGCATGAGGGCCATAAATCGGGCTCGCTTGACCGCTTCAGCAACCGCGTGCTGACTGGTTGCGGAGCACCCGGACTTGCGTCGACTGACGATCCGTCCATGGCGATTGACCAGCTTCGAGAGCAGTTCTACGTCCTTGTAATCCACGTACATCGGACGAGGGCGCTTGCCATCGACCAGCAATGGATCTCGCTTCTTGACCTTGGTCTTGACCCGAGTTCGTTTTCTCGCGAATTTCTTGCCAGCGGGTGGCCGTCGTGAAGGATACAGTGTTGAGTCCATACAGTTAGGGAGTCGAATTGCAAGACAATTGAATTTTCCAGGGGTGGAGAGTTTAGTCTCACGTCGCATTCCCGGCAAGGGCTGAATTCCATCGCTTGTTCCTGAAACGCTTGCCTTTGTGCTATAACAGGTCAAGCATTTAGCGTTGAAAGCCGCAGCCGACGAAAAGAATTCGCGATGTCTAGGAAAAAAGTGGTGGTGGTAGGAGCGGGGCCTGGAGGATTGGCTGCCGCGATGCAATTGGCTCACGCAGGGGCGGAGGTCACTGTGCTGGAGGCCAGGGATGTGGTTGGGGGACGGTGCTCCACCATGACCTGTCCCGGCGGGTTTTCCTTCGACGTGGGGCCCACCTTTTATCTATACCCCCGCATTCTGAAGGAAATTTTCCAAAGCGTCGGTCGGGATATCAACCAAGAAATCCCTATGAAACGCTTAGATCCACAGTATCGGGTGGCGTTCGGTGCAGGGGGCCAATTGGATTGCACCCCGGACTTGGAGTCGATGGACCGTCAGATCGCGGCCCTTTCACCTGCAGATGTCGGCAAGCTCAAGAAATACCTCGATAGCAACCGCACAAAGCTTGCCAAGTTCCGACCCATTCTGGAAAGCCCTTTCAACGGGATCGCCGACTACCTGAGTCCCGCATTGCTGGCTGCTGGCCCATACGTCAAGCCATGGAAAACGCTCGGCCAAGAACTCCAAAGTTATTTCCGAGATCCTCGTTTGGTGATCGCCTTCTCCTTCCAGGCGAAGTACTTGGGAATGTCCCCGTTTCGCTGCCCGAGCCTCTTTTCCATCTTGTCGTTTCTGGAATACGAATACGGGGTCTTTCATCCCGTAGGTGGTTGCGGGGCTGTAAGTCAGGGTATGGCCAGAGTTGCTAGGGAGTTGGGTTGCGATATCCGATTGAACGAGCCGGTGCAATCGATGCAATGGCAAGGGAAACGAGTAACGAGCGTGACGACGGATCGAGGCAGTTACGACGTTGATGCAATTGTAATCAACGCCGACTTTGCTCACGCCATGCAGCATTTGGTTCCTAACCATCTTCGCTCGCGTTGGACAGACGAGAAGATCGAGACCAAGCGTTTCTCCTGCTCGACCTTCATGATGTACCTCGGCGTCGACAAGATCTACGATCAGTTACCGCACCATACGATCTTCATTTCAAAGGATTACGAAGGCAATCTTCGCGAGATTGAGGATGAGAAGGTGCTGCCGCGCGAGCCATCCTTCTATGTTCAGAATCCTGTCGTTACCGATGATTCGTTGGCTCCGCATGGCAAGAGTGGGCTCTATGTATTGGTCCCAGTACCCCATTTGAGCCCCTCGACTCCGTGGGATGAAGCGCAGACGGCAGCCTTCCGCAAGCTGACTCTTCAACGGCTTGGAGAGATAGGGCTGGAGGATCTCGAGCGACATATCGAGTACGAACACGTCATCACTCCGCGCAGCTGGCAACAAGATTACCGAGTCTATCGAGGGGCAACGTTTAATCTCGCGCACAATCTTGGACAGATGCTTCATATGAGACCTCGCAACAAATTCGAGGACTTGGACGGAGTCTATCTTGTTGGCGGTGGCACTCATCCCGGAAGCGGTTTGCCGGTGATCTATGAGTCGACACGGATCACTTGCCGGCAGTTGCTCCCTGATCTCGGGCTGCCCAACGACTTTATTGACAGTCTCACCCCGTTAAGCGAAGAGCGCCCCCGATCATCCGCTGAGCTAGCAGCCGTTTAACCCCATAGAAATCGATGGAGAGAAATCGATGGACTCCATTTACGAAGCCAACGTTGCCTTGCCCACAGGCGAGATCGTCTCCATGGAACAGTATCGAGGCAAAGTCTTACTCATCGTCAATGTCGCAAGTAAGTGCGGTTTCACACCCCAATACAAGGGGCTTGAGGAGCTGTACGAAAAATACCACAGCCAAGGGCTTGAGATTCTCGGTTTTCCTTGCAACCAATTCGGGTATCAGGAACCCGGCACCGATTCGGAAATCGGTCAGTTCTGCTCCTTGAATTACGGGGTGACGTTTCGAGTTTTTTCGAAGGTTCAAGTCAATGGATCTGAGGCGATTCCTCTGTACCAGTTCCTGAAGAAGCAAGCTCCTGGGTTGCTTGGGACCGAAGCCATCAAGTGGAATTTCACGAAGTTTCTTGTGGATCGCGAGGGAAAAGTGGTGAGTCGATTTGCCCCGAGCGACACTCCAGCGTCGCTCGCTTCATCGATCGAGAAATTGCTTTGATTTCTGAATGCTGATCCGTTCCGTATGGCACCGGCCATGGGCAAATCCTACACTGGTCGGAATGTCAGGTATTCTCCCCGAAGAACCGGTCCATACCGCCAAAAAAGTTCAGGCTGCGGTTGCACAACGCGGTCGGCGCTGGGTAATGGACTTCTTTCCCAATCTGCGAGACGCCGGTATTCGATGGACCGAGGATGATGCGAGTTCAATGGCAGCGAGCGTCGCCTACTATCTGGCGCTTTCTCTGTTCCCCATGATGCTCTTGCTGACATCCGGAATCGGGATCTTCCTCCGATTCACCAACACGGGCAAGGATGCCGAGCAGCAGATATTGACGACGGTAGAGACCTACGCATCCGAAGAGGTCAAGATGCATATCGAGCAAGTGTTGGGACACCTGCGCGATCATTCACTCGTCAGTGGCCCCTTTGGGATGGCTGCGGCCATCTTGGCAGCGATCGGAGTCTTTGCCCAAATCGATCGTGGTTTCGACCGCATCTTTCGTATCCCAGTCCAAAAATCAACAACCGTTTCAAGAACACTCGTCCGCGTTCTGCGGCATCGCTTCCTGGCCTTTGTCATGCTGGTTTCTCTCGGTGGACTAATTGTGGTTCTGTTCACAGCCAGCATGCTGATCGCGCAATTAAGATCCATTACCGGGCAAACGCTGCCTGTCATGGCACATGCATTCAGCGGAGTCGAGCTCGGTTTTGCGGTCGCAGCGAATGCCCTTCTGTTTACGCTGGTCTACCGAGTTCTTCCCAAGCGCGAAGTACGTTGGTTGGATGCATTGCGAGGCGGTCTCCTGGCCGCACTGATTTGGGAATTGGGGCGAGAAGTTCTGGGCGTGTTCCTCATCGGGATGCGATACACCTCGGCTTATGGTGCCATCGGATCGTTTATCGCGATTCTCCTGTGGTGCTATTACGCTATTTCAATTCTGTTCTTCGGTGCTGAATACGTTCAGGCTATTGAGAATCGTCGGCAGGAAAGAGCGCATCCCCCAGCGAAAGATGCTACGCTCTCACAGGATGTGCCAAGCCCAGAGCTTGAGCTTGCGATCGCAGAGGCCGACCATCCGGAATTCGTCGAACGTTACAAACCCAGACGATCCTTGGTCGATACCTAGACGAATAGTGACCCGAATCGAGTAGTGACCCAAACAAGGAGTAATTGATGTCTCTTCAAGTAATGCGAGTCGTTAGCGCACGAGCCGCGCGTTGCAGCGCAATCGCTGCAGCGTGGATTCTCGGCTTCACATCGTTCATTGCTGCATGCATGGCCCAAGATACCAAGCCTGAGAATGGGGACTTGGAGAAGCGCGTTCGCAGCTCCCTAAGCGAGAACAATCTCGACGGTGCCCTCGCAGCACTTCGAGAAATGGAAGAGGCGAAAATCGAGATTTCGCATGTCTTGCGACAACAGCTTCTCCTGCCGCTCATTCGTGACAAGCGACTGACCGAAGCCGCCGAACAAGCCGAATCGCTCATGCAACAAACTCACCGTATTCTCGTCGAGGATTCGAACGCGACTCCCTTCATGAATGCATGGCGCATGGCAAACGTGGTTTGGATGTCCAGTCAGCAGACCGAATCCGCACGAAAGTGGTTGGACGCGGGCATGCAGGAGGTGAAGAGCAGGATCGCAGAGGATGAACTAACGCAGTTGCACGGCATATTCTCCGAAATGCTTAGAGAGCAATGGCGTGTAAGCCGAGATGGGGATACCCGTGCTTCGTACGCCCAACAGCATGGGGAGTTCATCGCCAAGTGTGAATCCATCTTTGCCAAACAACTGGTCGACGAGACGGCTTCGACCACCATGCTCAAGTTATGGAACGACGCAATCCAATTGGCCGCCGACGCGGAAAAGGAGACACTCTTCGACAAAGCGACGCTCCTCGCGAACGATCGTTTGCAAAAGTCTCCGACAATACCGGTGGTGCAGATCTATTCCGGTTTGGCAACGGCCTATGCGTCGTCAATCGCGCGATCGAACCCGGATGCTGCAGAAGCCGTTCTCGAGCGAGCCAACAACCTGTTCGAGGCCGTGAATTCGGACGACACCAATCTCTCAAATGCCGTGAATGGATTTCGAAAGTCAACCGAACGTATCCAAAAGATGATCGAGACATCGAAGGCGCTCCTGGCTCTCCACGGACAGGATGCTCCCGCCTGGGATGCCGCGCAATGGGTTCACGGCGAACCAACCACCCAGCAAGAGATGCTCGGCAAAGTCGTCCTGCTGGATTTCTGGGCCGTATGGTGTGGGCCATGTATCGCGACCTTCCCCCACTTGCGGCACCTTGAGGAAGCCTACGGGGACAAGGGCCTTCAGATCATCGGAGTCACCAAGCCGTACAACTTTCGATGGAATGAAGAAGAAAGTCGGGCGGAACGTTCCGAAGGAGAGGAGAGCCTCGAAAGCGAACTCGCGATGCTCGAGAAATTCATGGAGCACCATCAGCTCAAACATCGCTCGATGGTCACACCCTCCGACAGCCCCATGGCAGGCAGCTACTTGGTGACCGGAATCCCCCACGCAGTGTTGATTGATAAACTGGGTAAGATACGCATGGTCAAGATTGGCTCTGGAGAAAAGAATGCCGAAGACATCGAGAGAATGGTTCAAACGTTACTTGACGAATAAGAACTGTGGCATGGCCCCGATTCCTTAGGTACTGAATGCGGTTACACTGCTGAACATGAGGACGAAGTGGCGAGCGAAGTTTCGGTTATGGGGTAAAAAGAGGGGCGGACGCATGTCCGGCTGGTGGTTCATCGGCTCGCTCGGTGAGGCCGCATTTTTTGCCGCATTCTTCCTCGTCGGAGTATTGTCAGCATCGACGCTCGTCGCATGGCAATTGATGTCGCCGAGCACGCAAGTCATCCGTATCGGTTACGGTTTTTGGTTGTTTCTGATGGTCTCGGTCTCGTTCATCGTCATCGGGACTGTGGGCTTCTGGTATCGAGTTCTCAAGGTTGTCACCAGCGACGAACATCGCGAGGTCCTCGCGAAACGAGGGATCGTTCCGGAACCGATGGTTCGCAAGACGAAAAAGATTCTGCC
>JALOQW010000146.1 GCA_025459275.1 Pirellula sp. | reverse complement strand
CCCAACCTGACATGGCTGTTCGTAGGTCGCATTCTCACAGGGATCACGGCCGCTAGTTTTTCGACTGCTAGCGCTTATATCGCTGATGTCTCATCTCCTGAGAATCGATCCGCCGCGTTCGGTATTTTTGGGGCGGCGTTTGGACTCGGATTCATTCTTGGGCCAGCCCTCGGTGGATACCTGGGAGATATCGATTTGCGATTGCCATTTTGGGTATCTGCAGCACTTACCCTCGCCAATGCAACTTACGGTTACTTCATCCTTCCCGAGTCGTTGCCTCCCGAGAAACGCACTCCCTTCCGTTGGTCGAGGGCCAATCCGATCGGATCGTTGCAGCTGCTGCGTTCACAGTCCGGATTACTGGCAATGGCATTCATCCTCTTTTCGTATCAGCTGGCTCATCACGTCTTTAGCAGCGTCTTCGTGTTGTACACCGAGTATCGATTCGACTGGAAGCCGAGCATGGTCGGGCTCGCGCTCTCCACGGTCGGCGTACTGAACTTTATCGTTCAAGGCATGCTCATACGCCCTGCCGTTCGAATGCTTGGGGAAAAAGTGTTGGTCTTTGTCGGTCTTCTTGGGGGAATCTTCGGATTCACTGCCTATGCGATCGTCGACAACGGGCGTGCTTTTTACGCCTCAACAATCATCTTCGCGACCATGGGTTTCTTCAACGCCTCGATTCAAGGGTTGATGTCCAAGCGGATCGACCCAGGACATCAAGGGCAGTTGTCGGGTGCGAACAGCTCCCTGAACGGCATCGCCGGGATGATCGGCCCCACCCTTTTTGCGTCCGTTTTCCAGTGGTCGATCCAACCGGACACTCCTTGGTACTGGCCTGGGGCACCCTTTGCATTGGCAGCAAGTATCCTCGGGGCGGGTTTTCTTCTCGCGACTTTAACCATTCCTTACGTTGGCAAAGGAGGCGTCAAGTCAGAAACTAGTTAGGATGACCTCTTTCGGATTTTGATTACTACCGGCGTCGATTTTCATTGTCAGGATTTTCACCCCATGCTCCACCCAACGTTGCGATTGTTTGGTTCCTGCACTTTGGCGTTCTCCGCGATGGTCATGCAGCACGCTTTGGCCCACGACGGGGACGATCACGCGCACTCTGTGCGCCAAGTCAAACCGGCCGAGATGTATGAACCCACGCCGATGCCAGATCGCATCGTCTTGACATGGGCAGGCGATCCCACCACGACTCAATCGGTCACATGGCGAACGAGTACCGAGGTCGCATCGGCAAAAGCGGAGCTGGCCATCGCCACTGCGGGACCCGAGTTGAGAAATGCCGCGAAGGCATTCGATGCAGCGACTGTAGCTCTCAAGACCGATTTGAACACGGCGCATTTCCACAGCGTGACCTTTCAAGATCTGACACCCGGAACCAAGTACGCCTATCGCGTTGGCGACGGAACCAACTGGAGTGAGTGGTTCCACTTCTCAACGGCCAAAGTTGAGCAGGAGCCGTTTTCGTTCATCTACTTCGGTGACGCCCAAAACGATATCCGATCGATGTGGTCGCGCGTCATTCGCGAAGCGTACAGCGATGCCCCGAAAGCCAAGTTCCTTTTGCATGCAGGGGATCTCATCAACACGGCTCAGTCCGATGCCGAGTGGGGAGAGTGGTTCGGGGCCGGTCACTGGTTGAACGCCATGATTCCCAATGTGCCAGTCGCAGGAAACCATGAACAACATAAAGTGAACGAGACGAAGCGACAGCTAACGCACCATTGGCGTCCGCAATTTACATTGCCTGAACACGGCCCCGAAGGACTGGAAGAATCTTGCTACACCTTCGAATACCAAAACACCTGTTTTGTGATCCTGAACAGCAACACCAAGATCAAAGAACAAGCGGAGTGGTTGGACAACGTCCTCAGCAAGAACACCAAGCCTTGGATCGTTTGCTCTTTCCACCATCCGATTTTCTCCACGGCCAAGGACCGGGATAATCCCCTGGTTCGCGCGGCCTGGAAGCCGATCTTGGACAAATACAACGTCGACTTGGTTCTTCAGGGGCATGACCATAGCTACGGTCGTACCGGTTTGGACACACCGAGCGAGGATGTGAACACGGTTGCCAATGTTCCAACCGGTGTGACAGCTCGCGATGAACACCACGGCACGGTCTACGTTGTTTCGGTGAGCGGACCCAAGATGTACAACCTGACCCCCAAACCCTTCATGGTCCGGGTCGCGGAAGACACCCAGCTCTACCAAGTGATCCACATCGACGGAATGGAGCTCCGCTACGAAGCTCGAACCGCGACGGGAGAAATCTACGACGCCTTCGTCTTGGAGAAGACCATCGGCGAGCCGAATCGGTTGACCGAGGCAAAGGACCTGATGGCCCAGCGGTTGCGAGCCACCAAGGATTCTGTACCGGCAGTTCCGATCACGATCCCGGCCGGAAGCAGCCCGGTTCCTGGCCGATAAAGGGTTCGCCCAACCGTATATTTCTGTAGGCCAGAAATCTTGCGCGAGTAACAAAAACTTGCGCAGGCGACGGTTTTGTGCTATGGTTTAAGACCATGAAACAACCACTTGCCGGCATATTCACTCCAAACATCACACCCGTCGACAGCCGCGGCCGTCTCGACGAAGACAAGTTGCGCGCCTACGTCGATTGGCTCATCGAACATGGCGTTCACGGCCTGTATCCCAATGGGAGTACGGGCGAGTTCGTGCGCTTCACCCCAGAAGAGCGTCGGCGAGTCATCGAGGTGGTCGTTGATCAGACACGTGATCGTGTGCCGATCCTGGCCGGTGCAGCGGAAGCCAATGTGGCCGAAACGATCCGAGCATGCGACACGTACGGTGCGCTCGGCTGTCGGGCTGTAGCCATCGTCGCACCGTTCTATTATCGATTGGCTCCCGATGGCGTGTTCGCTTACTTCAAGGAAATTGCCGATCGCGTTTCCGTCGACGTGACACTCTACAACATTCCTTTGTTCGCGTCTCCCATCGACGTCCCGACCGTCAAGCGACTGGCTCAAGAGTGCCCTCGCATTGTCGGCATCAAGGACAGCTCAGGGGACATCCCCCACATGATGCGAATGATCGCAGAGGTGCGTCCGATCCGACCCGACTTCTTCTTCATGACTGGCTGGGATGCCGCGTTGGTCCCCATGCTGCTGATCGGTGCGGATGGGGGTACGAATGCAACAAGCGGTGTCGTCCCTGAGCTTACTAGGGCCATCTACGAGGCCTGCAAGGCAGGTCAGTGGGATCGGGCGATGCAGTTGCAGTACCGGCTTCTGCCGTTGTTCGATGCCATGTTGGGGACCGTCGAGTTTCCCGAAGGCTTCCGGCGAGGGGCCAAGATTCGAGGTTGGGATCTCGGACAATCGCGTCAACCTCTGACCCCCCAACAGACCACGGCTGCCGATCAAGCCCAGCGTCGCATTCAAGAGATGCTTTCCCAATTCGAGTTCTTGCAGTCGAGAGCTCAGCCACCGCGACCGATCGCAGCCGATGCCAGCGACGATGTCATCGACCGCATTGTCTCCGAAGTCCTAACGCAACTTCGCAGTCGATAACCATCGTTCACGAGGATGCTGAGTTCGGAAAGGAGACCGATGGATGAGTGGGAATCACGCGCGATCGAAGCCCTCGCGCACCGCAATCGCGCCTGGATTGGGCTAACGGTTGCCTCCTGGATTTTTGCCGCCATTTGGCTCGGTTGGAACGCATGGAAGTTCGAGGTGCCGCCGAGTCTGCCGGCAGAGTTCGTTGTCGATTTGAATCGCGCGACGGCGGAGGAATTGCATCTGCTACCAGGGATTGGACCCAAGTCGGTTCAAGCCATTCTTTCTTACCGAGAAGAACACGGAGGCTTTACGCGCGTCGAGGAATTGACCACCATACCAGGGATCAAAGAAGGGAAACTTCGAACCCTTCTCCCTTACATCACGGTAGATCCTCGCAATGCACAACCTTGAAGAGCCAGGCGGATTCGATCTCGATAGTCGCTTTAAGCCTTCTGGAGATCAACCCGAAGCGATCGATGCCCTCGTGCGAGGACTTCGGAGTGGAACGCGGCATCAAGTCTTGATGGGGGTGACCGGTTCTGGCAAGACCTTCACCATGGCCAATGTCATCGCTGCGATGCAACGTCCAGCGCTGATTCTGAGCCATAACAAAACGCTTGCGGCCCAACTGTACTCGGAGTTCCGGGAGTTCTTCCCGAGAAACGCCGTCCATTACTTCGTCAGTTACTACGACTACTATCAACCCGAAGCCTACATTCCGCAGCGCGATATCTACATTGAAAAGGATGCATCGATCAACGAAGAGATCGATCGGCTTCGGTTGGCCGCAACCAGCGCACTGGTCAGCCGCAGAGATTGCATCATCGTTGCCAGCGTCTCGTGCATCTACGGATTGGGATCCCCGGAAGACTATCGAAAAATGGTGGTCCCCATCCGAGTTGGAGAATCGATCCCTCGCGAGGATCTCATTCTTCGCCTCATCGATATTCAGTACGAAAGGAACGATGTTGCCTTTGAACGCAGTCGATTCCGTATCCGTGGCGACACGATGGAGTTGTGGCCCTCGTATGAAGAGTTCGCTTACCGGATTGAGATGTGGGGGGATGAAATCGAACAGATATCGATCATCAATCCCATCAGTGGCGAAGCGATCTCGAGATTGGCCGAGGTCTATATCTATCCCGCCAAGCACTTCGTGACGAGCGAAGATCGAATCGCGAATGCCGTGCGTGTGATCCGAAAAGAGCTAGAAGAACAGCTCGAGAAATTCAAATCGGAAGGGAAGATTCTCGAAGCCCAGCGACTCAATGCGAGAACTCGCTTCGACCTCGAAATGCTCCAGCAAGTCGGATACTGTCCAGGGATCGAAAACTACTCCAGGCCCCTCTCTGGCAAGCCACCCGGAGCGACCCCTGACACGCTGTACGATTTCTTTCCAAAAGACTTCTTGTTGTTTATTGATGAGTCGCACGTCACGATCCCGCAAGTCAGAGCCATGTACGCAGGCGATCGGAGCCGAAAGACGACGCTGGTCGAACATGGATTCCGACTACCCTGCGCGCTCGACAATCGCCCACTCAAGTTTGAAGAGTGGGAAGGCAAGATCCATCAAGTCATCTTCGTATCGGCAACCCCCGCCGACTATGAACTCGAAAAAACAGGGGGTGAAGTCGTGGAGCAGGTCATCCGCCCCACGGGATTGCTCGATCCAATCGTCGAGGTCGTGCCGGCCCAGGGACAAGTCATGCACTTGCTCGAGCAGATTCGCGAGCGAGTCAAAATGGGAGATCGCACATTGGTCACAGCGCTCACCAAACGACTTGCCGAAGACCTGGCCAACTTCTTTACCGATCACGACGTCAAATGCCGTTGGCTGCACAGCGAACTCGATGCATTTGAACGAGTGGAGTTGCTTCGCGAGTTGAGGGACGGCCGTTGCGAAGTCCTCGTCGGTGTGAACTTGTTGCGCGAGGGGCTCGACCTGCCCGAAGTCTCGCTGGTGGCCATCTTGGATGCGGATAAAGAAGGTTTTCTGCGAAGCGAGACGTCACTCATTCAGACCATCGGACGCGCAGCCCGCAATGCGAATTCCAAAGTCATCCTCTATGCGGACACGATCACCTCTTCGATGCAGATCGCGATCGAAGAGACGCGCCGTCGACGCAAACGCCAGGAAGAGTACAACACACTCCACGGAATCACCCCAGAAACAGTCAAGAAAGAGATCATGGCCAGCATTCACGAGGCCGCCGAGTCTCGGAAACGAGCTCGCGACATCGTGCGCCGGGACCCAGCCGCCGAGATCATCACCGAGGCGTATCTGAAGAGCCTCGAGGAGGAAATGCTCGCCGCTGCAGAGAACCTGGAGTTTGAGCGGGCCGCCGCGCTGCGGGACAAGATCATGCGATCCCGTGAGCGGATCGGAGAACCAGTCTAGGCCCCCGACGAAGGCAACCCCCGAGTCGTCGGCGCCAAGCAAAAGAAACGATCCTCGTCCGGCTCCGGGGGCAAGATCCCCCGCCGCAAATGACCCCCCGTCTATTCCAAGCGGAGCGGCGCAAGCCGCCCGGTGAAACGTCCCCCGCGCGACACGTACACCATCAGTCCTCACCGGACGGCTCGCGCCGTACCGCTTGCAAAGGCACCGCCCGGAACTCGTCCTGGGTTGAGGTGCCATGCTCGTGCGAGTAGGCTATGCGACTCCCACTCTCGAGATCTGGCCGATCCGTGATCCTCATCTGCAAAGTAATGACCTCAACATGACCGAAGCTTCCCGGAAGACTCCCTTGCATTCTTGGCATGTGAATCACGGGGCGCGTATGGCCTCGTTTGCAGGCTACGACATGCCAATCCAATACCAAGGCATCGTCGCCGAGCATACCGCAACCCGAACCGCAGCGGGGGTATTCGATATTTCCCACATGGGTCGTTTGCGGTTCGATGGCTCTCGAGCCGATCAATTGCTGGACCATCTCCTGACTCGTCGCGTGGTGGACATGCAACCTGGTCAGGTCCGTTATGCCCTGGTTTGCAACGAAGAAGGGGGCATCTTGGATGATGTGTTGGTCAGTTGCCTCGAGAGCCCCAGCAGCAAAATTTATTTCCTCCTTGTCGTGAACGCCAGCAACCGCGAAACGATTGTGCGTTGGCTCCAACCGCATTTGGCCGATTTCCCGGATGTCGAATTTCACGATGTCACCGATGCGACAGCGATGATCGCCGTTCAAGGTCCTAAAGCGATCTCCGTATGCAGTCGGCTCCTCCCTGCCAGCGCATTGCAGCTCGGTTATTACCGCGCCCGGGTCACAGATCAGATGTCCAAGCCATGCATCGTCTCGCGCACTGGGTACACCGGTGAGGATGGACTGGAGTTGATTGTGCGAGCCGAAGATGCCGAGCGTGTTTGGGAAAACATCATGTTGTCGGGAAGGGAACAAGGCATCTCGCCCGTGGGACTGGGAGCCCGCGACACGCTGCGATTGGAAGCCGGGATGCCTCTTTACGGGCATGAGTTATCCGAACACATCGATCCCTACACGGCAGGACTTTCCTTTGCGTGCAATTTGAAGGACCGAAGCTTCATTGGCTGCGAGGTCCTGCAAGAAAAGTCCAAGGGTTCGCTGCCAGCTCGGCGCGTGGGATTGCTTGTCGAAGGAAGACGCGCGGCGCGCGAGGATTCGCATTGCTTCGATCACGAGAATCGTCCGATCGGTACGGTCACGAGCGGAACCTTTTCTCCCACGTTGCAACGGCCGATTGCCATGGCCTATGTTAACTCAGAAATGGCGCAGGTCGGTCAATCGCTCGAAGTGGACATTCGCGGTACTCGCGCCAATGCAACCATCGTCGACTTGCCATTCTATCGACGCCCTCAATAATCGGCTCCAAACGTTCGTGAATCCAACTCAACAACCATCGAGGAAATTTATGACCATCCAACCACAGAACTTGAAGTATTGCGAATCCCATGAATGGGTCGCACCCCCGGCCGATAACTCGGGCATTGCTACCGTCGGCATCTCGGCTTTTGCTGTAGCCCAGTTGAATGACATTGTCTTCATGGCCTTGCCCACGGTAGGGCAAAGCGTATCGGCAGGACAGGAATTTGGTGAAGTCGAAAGTGTCAAAGCGGTTTCACCCATGTACAGTCCTGTCAGCGGTGAAGTGGTCGAGGTCCATTCCGAGCTTGTGGATCATCTCGATCGCTTGAATGCAGATCCCTACGAGCAAGGCTGGATCATCAAGGTCAAGATGTCCGATCCGAGCGAACTCAATCGATTGCTAGACTATGCGGCGTATGAAAAGATGTGCGCCGAACAAGGCTAACTGCCCTAAGTTCCATGAACGACTCCACGCGTAACATCGTTTTCCGTCGAGATCCTCCATTGTCAGGTCAAGAGAACATGGAGATCGACGATGCGTTATTGCTGGGAGTACGCGCGGACGACCCGATCGTAGTACGGATCTATCAGTGGCAGGAACCAACCCTGTCGCTTGGTCATTTCCAAACCATCGATCAATGGAAACAAGACCCACGCGTTCGTGACGTCGCGGAATTCAGAACGATACCCTGGGTGCGTCGGAAAACGGGAGGCGGAGCCATTCTTCACGACCAGGAATGGACTTACAGCATCACGGTTCCGTCCCAGCAACAGCGAGCTACCAAGGGGCACAGCGAACTCCTTTATCGAGCCATTCACACTTCCATCCGGGATGGACTCACGGAGTTGGGCTGGCCCGCGAGTCTCGCGGAACACTGCACATGTTCGCCAACGAGCCGCGAAAAGGGCGAACCCTTCTTATGCTTCCAACGGCGAACACCGGTGGATGTTGTCGTCGGAAACCACAAAATCCTTGGCAGCGCTCAACGCCGTCATGCGAATGGCCTGCTGCAACACGGCAGTTTGCTCCTCCACAGTTCCTCCATTTATCCAGAACTCCGAGGGCTCGAACAACTTTACGCAACCCGTTTCAGTCGTGCAGATTGGGCGGAATGGCTGGAAGGACGCCTTCGTATGGCGATTCGCGCCGCAATGCCGTCCGCGCAATCCATCTCAGGATCCTAAGTTTCCATTGTTAAGGTTTGGTGTTGAAAGCGTCGGTGGGGTGGGTATAATCAATAGATTGGAAGTTGGGGCTCAACGGTCGTTTCTCGTGTGACGCGGCCATTAATCGAGCGTCCTACTTCCGACGCCCGCAGATTCTCACGCAGTTCGGAGTCGCCAAATACCCGGTACCGACTCCGAGTGACTTAGTCTTAGCTGGAAAAGGGATGGCTATGCAGGTGTCGTTGAAGGTTCTCAGCGGAAACCATGAAGGCAAAGTGATCCACATCAAGGACGAAAAGTTCTTCGTGGGTCGCAGCGATTCGTGCCAGCTCCGCCCTAAGAGTGAATCGGTTTCTCGCCGACATTGTGCCATCGTCCAAAAGGACGGTCGTGTTTTGTTGCTGGACTTGAAGAGCCGCAACGGCACCTTCGTCAATGAAAAGCAACTGTCGCCCGATAAAGCCAAGATCCTCAAGTCTGGGGACAAAATTCGGATCGGGCAACTCGAGTTCGAAATCGCCATCGAAGTCGGTCTGGCCAATGTGAAAAAGCCCGAAGTCAGCTCGGTCAAGGAAGCGGCGGACCGCATGTCCGAGCAGAAATCGACCCTCGACTCACGCGAGAGCATTGATATCTCGTCTTGGTTGCTCGAAGCTGACCAGATCGATCGCCGTATCCCATCGCTGGATCCCGAGACGCGGCAATTCAATATGGAAGATACAACGCGTCTGGATGCGGAACAATTGGATGAAAGTCAGCCGGGTGGAACGTTAGACGCCAAACCCGAGGAAGTTCAAGACGAGGCCAAGCCAGAAGCAGGCAAGTTCAAGCGGCCCGAAAAGAAAGGGCCAATCAAGCTTCCTAAATCCAATATGGGCCCGACAACCAAGAATACGAAAGACGCCGCGTCCGAGACTCTCAAGAAATACTTCGGTGGTCGTTAGGTTAGGACCATTCCACCATGAAGCCACTTCTATCGACACTCCGTTTTTGTGTCGTTGACGGCTTCTTGGTTGCTTGTTGGATCGTATTTCTTCTCGGCTCGCGATCCGAGGCCCAACAGCAAACACTGATCCTCGACAATGGATT
>JALOQW010000145.1 GCA_025459275.1 Pirellula sp. | reverse complement strand
TGAGCAGGCTTTCCATCCAACGTCACGTCGGACCGGTTAGCCAACCACAGGGGATGATGAGACAACGAGGAACGGTCCAGGCAACCTACGATGGCGCTGGGTACGAGAACTGCGTAGGTCAAACGTCGGCGTCCTTTCTGCGAAGTCGGATCTCGCGGCGAAGTTTAGGTCTTTGCCAAGCGAGAAGTCAGATCGCGGATCGAACGCAATAGTTCCACCTGTTCTGCATTAAATGCATGATTACCAGGCTGCTGCAACACTGAGGCAACCGGCTCGTGTGCTTCCTCACCAAGACCGGCTCCTCGTCCGCATCGCGCGAGGATCCGTTCCCGGATTTCTTCTGCATTGGACATACCTTCGAGGAAACCAACATGAGCACCGGACATGCCGGCTCCGTGTCCTTCGCCGCCTCCTCCCCCTGCTGTTTGAACATGCAAGTTCGAGAACCCAAACCATCGCTGGATCGGGCCCTGCTGGACATGAACGTTTTGAATATTGTCAAAGGTGATCGTTGTCTCGTGCAAACTCCAAACTCCACGACGCAAACGCATGCTGCGGTCACTCAGGACATACCAAGTCGTGTCATAATTCAGATGAATCGCGATATAGGCAATAATGTCCGGCAAGATAATGATGGCCAATGCGAGGGGAGTGACCAGAATGCCCGCCAGCGGCCACGCAACGAACAACGCAATCCAGCCGACCGTTAGAAGCACATCGACCACGAATAGCGCGATCCAGAATTTGAACTTCTGATATCGCAAGTAAGCTTCCGAGGGATGCAGATACTCGATCGCCTCCCCTTCGACACTTGGCAAATGAGGTGGCTCCTTGGGTAACTTGAAGTAGGGAGTGAGTATTCCCCATATCCCTTGGTAGCACCATTTGCAGGCTTCGTGAACGCGTCCTCGTTCGCTCATGATTCACCTCGGTGATCACGATTGGCCATGGCGGCGAGGTTGTCACGGATGTCAGTCAACAGCCGCGTTATCTCGGATGGATCCGATTCGCTTGGAGAACCATCGATCGCGGCGAGTGAATTGGAAGGAACAGAACCCGGGGAACCGGTTCGTGCGCCGCGAAGGCGGGCGTAGAGCCAATCTCGAAGCTTCTCAGGCTCAGAGACCCCCTCGATAATGATCTCGGGCATGGCGCTCCCCGATGCGGTTTGGATGCTGATGCTGGCGATTCCCAACCAGCGTTGGATCACGTTGCTGGTGAGATGGATGTCTTGAATCCTTCGATAGGCAGTGATCGTCTCCTTGCGAAACAAGAGACCGACTTGCATCCGAAGACCGGATTCCTCAAACCGATAACGCAAGGTTTGGTATCGAAACCAGAGAATAGGCAGGGACAGAAAGATAAAGGGCCCCGAGAGGAGGGCTCCGAGAATATAATACGTGAGCAATTGAGGTGCGGGCCGCTCCATCCCTTTGGGATCAAACCCTTCGGAATCCACGATCGCGGTAACCGCTCTAGGGGGCAACACTTCAGGGGGCATAAAACGTCCTCGGAACGGAAGTAGAGTTCTCAACTTTGCGGAATGGTTATATTCGTCTTTGGTGCGGGAATCTAGATTGCGATGCGAGTGGAACTTCCAGAAAAAAACTCCGGCCACGTGCGCATCGTGCTGATCGGTGACATTGTTGGCAAACCAGGAATGACTGCGGCGTGTGCCGCCGTGCCGATCTTTCGCGAGGCCGGCTGCGACCTGATCGTGGCGAATGCGGAGAATGCGGCTGACGGAGCGGGGCTGACCCAGAAGCAATACCATCAACTGGTGGCCGCGGGGGTCGATGCGATCACGTTAGGGGACCACATTTACAAGAAACGGGAGATCGAAAAGGTACTTCGCAACCAAACCAACATCGTCAAGCCTGCCAATTTCCCTGCCAAAGCACCCGGAAATGATCATTGCGTCGTGACGACGAAGGGGGGAGTACCCGTAGCGGTCATGAGCTTGCTCGGACGCGTCTTCATGCGTCCGGTCAACTGCCCGTTTGAGGCTGCAGATCGCGTGCTGGCCGCCATTCCGGAGGAGGTCAAGATTCGGTTGGTCGACATGCATGCCGAAGCCACGAGCGACAAACAAGCGATGGGCTACTATCTCGACGGACGAGTCTCGGCCGTCTTGGGAACTCATACGCATGTACCGACTGCGGATGAGCATCTGTTGCCTGGCGGAACCGCGTTTCAGTGCGATGTTGGTATGACGGGTCCCTACCGAAGCATCCTTGGTCGGGAGATCGAACCGGTGCTCCGGACCACGTTGACGTTCGATCCCAACATGTTTCATGTCGCCACCGAAGACGTCCGGGTTTCGGCAACTTGGTTCGATGCCGATCCCTTCGATGGTACCGCGAAGCGAATTGGCCGATCGCGGTTTCCTCTTCAAGGGGAGTGACTGGCTGCCTCTTGCAGCGAGTTAATCCTTGGTGACGGCGGGGCGATGGGGCTCGAACCGGGTCCGGTCGGCTTGTTCGGCTGCCTTCACGGCATCGACGGCACTCTGATAAAGATGTTTCTGGGCGCGAAATTTGGGTTGTCCTGGTTCCACTTCCAACCTTCGGTAACGACCGTCGCTTTGGAGTTCCCAGGCGTTTTGGTTGTCTCGAAAGTAAGTATCGAGAATCTCAATCAGTCGACGCTGTGATGCGGGATCATCCACGGGCACCAGCAATTCGATCCGGCGATCCAACGATCGAGGCATCCAATCGGCGCTACTAATAAAAACCGCATTCTCTCCGCCATGATAGAAGTACAGGATTCGAGCATGTTCCAAAAAGCGGTCGACAATACTGATAACTTGGATGTTCTCGCTCAATCCCGGGACTCCTGGTCGCAAGCAACAGATGCCGCGGACATTCAATCGCACGATCACCCCGGCCTGGCTGGCTCGATACAGCGCCTCGATGATCTCAGGATCGACAAGTGAGTTCATCTTGGCGACGATGTAAGCCTTTTGTCCTTGGCGTTTGCGTTGGGTTTCGCCATCAATCAATGCGATCAGTTTCTTGCGAAGCCCTAAGGGGGCCGATTCGATCTTTTCATAGGGCTGAGGTTGACTGTACCCGGTGATCGCGTTGAAGAAAGCGGATGCGTCCTTGCCAAGCGATTCACTGCAGGTCATGTAGCTGATGTCGCTGTACATTCTCGAGGTGGCCTCGTTGTAATTGCCCGTTCCAAAATGGATATATCGGACCACGCCGGAGGATTCGCGACGAACGACGATGCAAATCTTAGAATGGGTTTTCAGTCCCCGCACGCCATAGACCACCTGTACACCGGATCGTTCCAGTTCGCGCGCCCATTCGATATTGCGAGCTTCGTCGAACCTCGCTTTGAGTTCGACTACGGCTGTCACATATTTGCCTCGCTCGGACGCCTTCTTCAACGCTGCGACAATGGGGCTTTTGCGGCTCGTGCGATACAGAGTTTGCTTGATCGCCAAGACATCAGGATCCGCCGAAGCTTCGTCGATCAGTCGCAATACGGGTTCGAAACTTTCATACGGATGGCACAGCAGGATGTCTTGCTCGGCAATCGTCTGGAACATCGACTGGGATGGGTCGATGGCAGGTGATCGCTGAGCGGGCCAAACCGCATCGCGCAGGGCTGGAAACCCCTCGATATCGGTCAAGTGCATCATGCTTGACAAATCCAAAGGCCCAGGAATCTTGAAGATGTCTCGATCGTCGATGCCGATGTGCTCTTGCAAGAATTCCAACGTCACATCCGAAACGCCATCGGCGATCTCGAGCCGAACAAAATCTGCGGAACGACGCGACGACAGTACTTCCTCCATACCCAACATCAAATCCGATGCACTGTCCTCTCGAACCGAAATATCGGCATTGCGAGTTACGCGAAACGCAACACACTCTTCAATCCGCTTCCCAGGGTAATACTGCTCGGCATGATGAGCGATGACGTCCTCAAGCAGGGCATAGCTGTAACCGCGCTCACTGGGGAGTGTCACAAAACGCGAGATCGCCTTGCCCATGGGTATGAAAGAGAATCGATGAGGAAACTCGGAGTCACCGCTCGCCATGCGCAAGCACAGATAGAATCCGAGATTCGACAGGAGCGGAAATGGAGCCTCGGGGTCGAGATCCATCGGTGAGAGCACGGGATAAACCTCTTCTTCAAAAAAACGGTGCATGGACTCCAGTTGCGGGATCTTGGCCTTGGCAGCCGTGATCCGTTCCAATCCATCTTCCGCAAGCGCGGGTTCCACGGAGTTCAGGAAGCAGTTGTATTGATCCCGGATGATGGCGTTGACGCGATCGTAGATAGCGGTCAGTTGCTGTGTTACGGTCGCACCGCTCGGGTCTGGAGTATCGATCCCTTGGGACTGCTGCAATTGGAGTCCACCGACGCGCACCATAAAGAACTCGTCCATGTTGCTGGACGTGATCGCCAAAAACTTCAGACGCTCCAGGGCGGGAACCTTGGCGTATTGGGCTTGGTCGAGAACGCGTTGGTTGAATTCCAGCCAACTCAATTCGCGATTAATGAAATGGCTCGAAGGATGCGGCATGAGGAGTTAATTCACCCAACAAAGGACGATAGGGATCGAGATAAGGGGAATGGCAACATGTGGACTTATTCTATCGAGATCCCCGATTCTTGCACGTCGACTCGAGCCTGGGCGAACGATGAACGAGCGATTGGTCTCGCCTTGATTAGCGCAATATGCTATCCAAGGTTTCGAGGGATTTTCCTTTGAAGAAACGGTGGTGATCATGAAATTCACGGGCTTGATTTTGATTTGTGCTTCCAGCGTTTTGGCGTTGCTATTGCCCGCGATCGGTGTGGTCAAGTTTCCAATGGCGAATACAGCCTCACTTTCGGGGACGCCTGCTGGCTTGCCCGTTTCGGCCACAGGTCTTTCGGATTCCGCCAGGGGCCTTCCCCCAGCGAATTTGCCCGCAACCACTCTGGGGGGCGATGCTCCGGACGCGGCTTCTCAGGAACTATCGCTGCTCGGCCCTCCTTGGACCAAACAGAAACTCGGGCTGAGTGCGTGGGTGTTTCTCGCGCCTGTCATGCTGTTAGGCTTGGGGCTGTGGACCTTTGCTCCCAACCGACGCGGACTAGGACGTTAGGTCGATCCTGATCGACTCTAGGCGTATCCGTATCGCGTTGCATACTCTCGCCACGCGTTCATCACCATCGCTTCCTCCTCGGGCTTAAGTTCCAAACGGTTGGTTTGGTATTCCCGTTCCTGCTGCACTTTGGCCGCAATCTTCTCCCGGACTGGGGCATAGTCACCCAGTCGGAGCTGGTCGTAAATGCGCCCCATCATATCGACGGGGTCCGCAACGAGATCTTCGTACCGAAGCTCAATGAGCTGGGAATCCGACAGCCCGACCCGATCCTTTTCGAACGACGCCGACATCCTCGGCAGAGTGCGGAGAACGAAGGACTGGAGCTGATCTAGATCGGTCGGCGACTGAATGGCTTGCAACTGGTCCAGTGTTTTCCACAACTTCATCGTCGACGGATAAATCTTCCTCGGATCGCGTACGATATGTATAAACTTCGCATCCGGATACATGCTTCGCAGCACGCCGAGTCTTCCGGTATGGGGCGGGCTCTTCAAGATCAACGGCTTGCCCGTTTTGTAAGTCACCGCCCGCATGAACCAATCGAAGGTTCGCTTCCATTGCTGCAACTCCCTTTCCGTAAATCCATCGGAGACAAGCGTTCCTTCGAAAGGAATGGGCTCTCTGGGAAACAGTATTCGGAGATACGGGGTCGGGGCTCCTAAGTTCATGAGGGCAAACTCATCTTCTTGAGGCAAGGACCAACCGGCCTTCATATTGTCCATCGGGCGACGCTCGGGAAGCAGAAACCCAAAGAATCTTGTGACCAAGCCTTCGGTCAGCAAAAAATGCCACGGTGCAAAGCATTGAAACGTGGTCGGTGAAGCATAGCGATCGTCCAATGCGAGATACTCATGCAGCAGCGTCGTTCCACTGCGCCAATGCCCCAAGACGAAAACGGGAGATCCGGCCAGTTCCGTTTTCTGGATCGCTCGTCCGAAACCTACATGCTGAATTAGAGCTAGCAAATCATTCCACGGAGTAAACAGGGATACGCCAACGACTAGATGGGCCCGCGACAACGAGATGCGGAAGCCGTTTCTGCTCAGCAAGGAGAACCAGTAAGGAAAACGCATCCCGTGCCAGAATCGGGGAGACAGGAGGGTGTAGCGATTGATATTCTGTGGATCGTCCTTAGCCATAGGTATCAGTACGTGGAAATAGTAGCGGAGCGGCGAAAGCCGTCCGGTAAGGCTCCTATGGAACCGACGAAAACCGAGCAGGCTTCAGCGACTTTATCGAGAGTGCCACCTCCTTTTGCAATGCCAATCGCAGAAAACGATATGGACATCGGAGGGGAAAGCTGGGTAATTTCCGCCGTGAACGGATCGTCCCGATCCATTACGGAATCCTGTTGAAATCGGTGAGCCATGGGGGCTTGGACCCAAACCATTTACCGCTATCGCGACGCGATCGTACCCATTTCGATCATCGCATGCATCGTGGTTATCATGGTTCCGCTATCACCGGCCGTGCTTGATTTGCTACTGTCTGCCAACATCGCGTTGGCAGTCATCATCTTGCTGACGACGATTTACGTAGGGACTCCGCTCGAATTCAATATCTTCCCTGCCATGCTTGTGGCCACAACGTTGTCTCGTCTGGTACTGAATCTGGCGACGACACGTTTGATTCTCACCCGCGATGGCAATGCTGGAGCGAGCGCTGCAGGGCATGTCATTGAAGCCTTTGGGGAGTTTGTTGCCGGGGATCGACTCGAAGTTGGTTTGATCCTCTTCGTCATTATCTTTTTGATCAATTTCATCGTGATCACCAAGGGAGCGACCCGTATCGGTGAAGTCGCTGCTCGGTTCGCTTTGGACGGGATGCCTGGTAGACAAATGGCCATCGATGCCGATCTAGCAGCAGGTGCCATCGACGAGAAAGAAGCTCAGCGGCGGCGTGAAGAAGTGACCCGACAAGCGGACTTCTACGGAGCCATGGACGGTGCCAGCAAGTTCGTGCGAGGAGATGCCATCGCTGGGATTGCCATCACCTTCATCAATCTGGTAGGTGGCATGTACATGGGCTATTTTTACTACGGCATGGAGCCTATCGAATCGGCCAAGGTCTATTCGAAACTAACGATCGGCGATGGACTGGTAAGCCAAGTCCCGGCGTTTCTGATTTCCTTGGCGGCAGCTCTCTTAACAACACGCAGTACGCAGAAAACCGACTTTTCACGAGAATTCATTCGACAAATCTTTGCCAAGCCTCCGGCGCTCATTGTTTCCGGAGTCTTCCTGTGCCTGTTGGTATTCACGCAACTTCCGGCCCTTCCGATGCTGACCATGGGCGGCGGTTGCATCGGCTTGGCCTTTCTCTTGCAGCGGCAACAAAACGAAGATGCCAAACAAGCGGTCAAGCGAAAACAAGACGCGGAGCAAGCTCAGAAGGTTGCTCCCGAGAAAAAGGTGGAAGAGTACTTGGATGTGGATCCGCTCCGTTTAGAGCTCGGGGCGCGCTTGATTGTCCTGGCCGATCCCAATCGAGGTGGCGATTTGATGAAACGGATATCCACCGTTCGCGCGACGCTAGCCACCGAGATGGGAATTTTGCTCCCGATGGTCCGCATCAAAGATCGGATGAGTCTACCCGAAACCAAGTACGAGCTTTCGATGGCGGGTAACCGGATCGCTTCGGGCTATCTGCGGCCGGACCGACTGTTGGCCATCGACAAGGGCTTGACTCTGGGAGCATTGGAAGGGGATGAAACCACCGACCCAGCCTTCGGTCGCAAGGCTTACTGGATCGATCCGCGACTTCGGCAGCAAGCAGAGATGTATGGCTACCATGTGGTCGAGTGTGGAGCGGTGCTTGCAACGCATGTTCAAGAGACAGCCCGTAAGCACGCCGACGAGCTCCTGACACGTGAGGTCGCGAAACAACTCATCGATCAACTCAAGAAAACCCATGCAACAGTCGTCGATGAGTTGATCCCGGGAGTCTTGAAGTTATCAGACGTCCAGCAAGTACTGCAGAATCTGCTTCGCGAAGATATCCCGATCCGTCAGCTTGGAATGATTCTCGAGACGTTGGGTGACTATGCCCATCGCATCAAAGACCCCCTCTGGCTGACCGAATATGTTCGCCATCGGATGGCTCGCACCATCTCCCATCGTTATCGGGATGAATCAGGGACTCTGCGAGTGATCACGCTCGATCCAGCCATGGAAGATCGAATCGCTGCCGGCACAGAGCAGTCGGATCGAGGGATTTTCATTCGACTCGCTCCCGACGCGATGTCGCGCATCTGCGCTCGCATTGCAGAACAACTTAAGAAACTCGATGCAACGGGACGACCTCGCTGTGTCTTGGTCAGTCCCAAGATCCGTTTAGCCTTGCGGCAAATGACGCATGAGTCGATCGGCGATCTACGTGTCCTGTCGTACAACGAAGTCTCCCGTGACACGAGCATCGAATCCGTAGGCATGGTTACCGACGAAACCACAGCATGAACGCACCGATCCGCATCAAGTCCTTTCGAGCCAAAAATCTTACGGAAGCCTTGAAAATGGTCCGAACAGAACTCGGACCGGATGCGACGATTCTGGAAACCAAACCTGCTCCGCGATCCAAGTTGGGCTGGTCTCGATTCCGTGTACAGGTAACCGCTTCGTCTGGCTGCTCAGCCCCTGCAGAAGCCATGGATCCGATCGAGGATCCTTCAACAGAAGATGCTCCGCAGGGAGAGACCTCGCCTGAAAACTCCGAGAAGCCGATCGACGCGTGCCCCGTCCCAACTTCCATCCCAACTTCCATCCCGGCGGACTGGACGAACGAGTGCGAGTTCTATAACGATGTTTATATGCAAGTCGCGTCTCGGTTGCTCCTCAACGACGTTCCCGCCGCAACCATTGAACGATGGTTGCGCCAATCGCATGATCAGCTCGGTTCGAATGTGCAAGATGCATGGCTCCTTCGAGCCCATATCGCGCGCCTCATCCGACATGAAATCCCGGTCGATGCTCCAAGCGCTTCGTGGTTGACACGCCGGGAAGTCATCGCCGTGATCGGTCCTTCGGGTCACGGCAAATCGAGTGCAGTGGCCAAGCTCGCAGGGGTAGCTTCCATGCAGTTAGGCCTGCGACCGTTGGTCATCGCCTGCGAAACAGAACTCGCACCCGCCAATCCACAACTCGCCGGATACAGTTCGCTGATGGGCTGGGGTTATGAACAAGCAGATGCACCGAAGCTCCCTCGGCAAGGGCTCGCAACCTCGAGTGATCATGACTGGGTCGCGATCGATGTTCCGGGGGTACCAATGGGTGACCGGGAGGGACTGGAAAGGATGCGTGGCTGGTTAACGCAGTTGGGCGTGACCCAAGTCCATTTGACACTTGCAGCGACCACCGGTGACACCCACGTCCGGCGAAGCCTGGATTGGTATCAGGGGCTGCAACCCAGTCACCTCCTCTTGACCAAACTGGACGAGGCGCTTGGATTGGGAAGCCTTGTCCCGTGCTTGGCCGCAGCCCACCTGCCGCTGGGATTTGTTTCGGTCGGCCCTCGCGTTCCCAGCGATTTCCTGGAATGCGATGGGC
>JALOQW010000144.1 GCA_025459275.1 Pirellula sp. | reverse complement strand
CCGTCGACCGGCAGAGGCTTCAAGAACTTCCGTTACCGGTAGCCTTCGCACCGAGCTGGGAAGTGGACACATTTTTCTGGCCCGAGGTCGTCACGCGATTGGAGCAAGCGGATGCCAACGCGTTTCGCCAGATTGCCAACCACATCTACAATGCGAACCACTCGGGACTCCAAGTCTTGGCGGTGACGAGCGGAGAGCGAGGGGTCGGTCGCAGCACGGTATCCATGCACATGGCACGCGCCGCCGCGAGTGCAGGACTCAAGGTTGCATTGGTTGATACGGATACTGCCAACCCGAGTCTCGTAGACCAGCTTCGCTTGGATATTCAACACGGTTGGCAAGATTGCTTGTTCGAAGCGGTGCCGCTTGAGGAAGTAGCGGTTCACTCGATCTCGGATCGTGTCACGTTGTTTCCGCTAACAGGAGTGGTTTCCCAGCAACAAGTCCATGCCAACTTGCATCGGATGTCCAAACTCATTCGACGAATCACCACAGCCTTTGATTTCGTGGTATTGGATTCATGCCGATTGAATCTGGATCAGCGAGATCTGATCGGCGTATCGAACGAATCGGTCATCGACGCAGCCGTGGTCGTTGTGGACACTGAATTGAGCATCAAGGAAAAGATCGATTCGGCCATCGGTATTCTCCAATCCATGGGATTGACCTCCATCGGGTTGATCGAAAACTTCCGATCCTGAGGCGCCACATCCACTCATGTACGAATCGCACTGGAATCTTGTTGCTCCCCCTTTTGATCATCGCATCGAACCTCGGTGCTATTATCCATCGGAATCGCATCAGGCAGCATTGCTGAAACTGCTGTATGCCATCGAAACGAAGCGGTCAGTAGCACTGCTGTGTGGAGATTCGGGAATGGGTAAATCGATGCTCATCGACAGCTGCATCGAGCAACTTCCTGATTCGATTGGGCCGGTGGTGCGAGTACCCTATCCTGCGATGCCCGCTGAGCAATTGGTGCGCTATCTAGCGCGTCAGGTCGCGCCGGAGACGCAGCCAGAACCTCAGTCCATGTTCAGTCACTCCATCGAGATTCTCGAGAACTTCTTGCGACACAACCTGCAGCAAGGACGACATGCCTTGGTCATCGTGGATGAAGCTCATTTGCTGGAAGCCTACGGGTCCCTGCATCCGCTTCGAATGTTGCTAAACCTGGCGGCAGACTCCTCGCGATCGGAATCGGCATGGACGTTGTGCCTGGTTGGAACCGTACCTTTGATTGGGCACGTCGCACGCCACGGCGATCTCGAAGATCGTGTCGCCGTCCGCTGCGTTCTCGATCGCTTCAGCATGGATGAAACGGTTGCGTACATTGTTCATCGACTTCGCGCATCAGGCCATAACGGTGATCCGGTATTCACAGACCGCGCTCTCGAAGCAATTCAAGAAGCATCACTGGGAATCCCTCGACGTATCAATCGGCTGTGTGACATGTCCCTGATGATCGGCTACGCGCAAGAGCTTAAACAAATCGATGCACCGGTAGTGCATATAGCGCAGCACGAGTTAAGCTCGCGATCGATGGCGGCTTGACGCGGCTAGAGAATACCTGCGTTCTGGAACTGCTGGTAACACCAGTAACACACCCAAGCGGCCAAGCCGATTAGAGCCAGTGTGTACAAGGTATTAATGACCGACCATAGGATCTTCTCGGTCCTACTGAATACCGGGCTCATCCAGAGAAGCGGGAGACCCAAGAAACCTGTGGCTCCGAAAAGGAGACAGAAGATCGTGGTTCGATTGGATAGGATCTGCTCCCATTGAGACCGGCCACGAGGAGGTTGCGGTGCATTGGCCATACGAGATCCTGTGCATCGAAGTTTTGGTCCATGAGGCGCGGTCGATTACGCACGGTCGATTACGCGCGGTCAATTGGGCAATCGGCCTTCCGCGATTTCTTGCTCCCATTGCTTCATCAAAGGCCAATCGATGGCGCAGGTCCCGAAATCGGAAAGGTGCAGATAGCCGCGAAGCCGCTCGATGACCCGATCGATCATGGCTGTGTCTTTGCGAAAGTAAGGGCCATGACTCGGCAGAAGCCACTCGATGTCCGAGTCGCGAATGCGCTCGAGCGACCGAATGAACGAAGGAATGTCGCTGCCATGATGCGCGTCGATGGCACCGACTCCCCCATCGCGATAGATGTTGTCTCCGCTGAGGAGCAGATTTCCCAAACGAAATGCTAACTGGCTGTCTGCGTGCCCTGGCGTCGACCAGACTTCAAGCTTCAGTTGCCCGACCTCAACGACGCTCCCTTCGGTCACTTTGTGCTCGACGATGACGGGGGGCATGGCTTCGTGAATCCCTTGGGCGTCGATTTCGGCGAAAGTCTGCAGTCGATCCCCCGCTTCCAAGAGCTCGGCAGCCCTAGGGTGCGCCGTGACGGATGTTTTCAAGATTTGTTTGGCTTTCGCGAAGCCTTGACTGTGATCGACATCGGCATGGGTAGCGATCAATGTCTTGCACCGCGACAATGGGAAATCCAAATCACGGATCAAATCGATCACTTCGTCGACGGTGTCTTCGTAACCGATATCCAACAGAACCCATTCGTCCGCATCGTAAACCAAGTAGACATTGCACCCGATCAGATGCCCTGCCTGGACATTCAGCTCGATAACATTGGGGAAAATAGGCTTGCGAGTGATCATGGATTTTCTTCGATGAGGAGCAACAGGAACAGGTGTAGCGTACCAAACACGATTCTTCGTCTCAAGGAGAACCGTTTTGTCGCACCACTTCGAACATCATGACGGCGCTGCAGACCGAAGCGTTCAAGGAATCGATCTGGCCGTGCATCGGAATGAAGATATTCTGCACTTCTGGACCATGCCAACGTTCTTGCAAACCGGCCGCTTCGTTCCCAATGACAATCGCAACGGACGCAGGGTAGGTTACGGCCGTGTAGGGTGTCCCTTGATCGACGCGAGCGGCATAGATGGTCGCATCTCGTTCCTTCAACCAACCGAAGAGTTCGGATTCGGAACCGACAGCGATCGGAATGGTGAAGAGGGTACCGAGACTCGACCGGATCGCGTTCGGATTCCACAGTTCGCAAATGGGATCGGAGATGAAGACCGCCGTCGCGCCCGACGCATCGGCCGATCGGACCATGGCTCCAAGGTTTCCTGGCTTTTCCATCCGGTCCAGCACGAGAAACAGTTGCGGCCGTTCGGAATCCATGCGCTGTGAAGCAGCCGACAGGGACGTATCGGGCGGAACAGCTACCGCAATCGCATCATCCTCACGATCTCCGTATCGCAGCTTGGCCATCGCCGCAGGGCCCAATGCAACAATATGCATATCGGGCGATGCGTCGAGCCACGTTTGGATGCGTTCCAGTCCATGGGGATCCAATCCTTCCACCCAGTTTTGATTGACATAAAGCTCTTGACAGTCGATGCCAGCCATCAGAGCCCGATCGATCAATCCCGGGCCATCGATAAGAATCAGCCCTTCCCGTTTGCGATGTTTGGCTTCCCGAAGCGACATGGCCCGCTTGAGTCGCGGGTTATTCGGGCTGGTGATCACTTCATATCGCAAGAAACATTCCCCAATACCGTTGCAGTGGCCGCTCGGGGAGTCGAACCCCGACGCCTTGCGGCACAAGATCCTAAGTCTTGCGTGTCTGCCAATTTCACCAAGCGGCCAACGGTTGATGGGCTCCAGTCTAATAGACAACCCCTTCGGCGTGTAGCCCGAAGTCCGATCGGAAAGACAGGAGATTTACTGCCCGGGTTCGAAGGGGAGCGCGGACTTGTGCAGGCATAGTCGCAGTTTGCCGTCTTGGCAACGACGGAAGACAAACGTTTTGTCGACGACGACTTGGTCCCCCTTGGCATTGGTCAAGTAGACGTTCCCCATCGTAATCGCGATGTCCCCGTGAATCTGAATGCCGTTTTCCGCAGCGTTGTTGTCATAAGTGACTTTGACCCATTGCTTCAGCGCAAACCCGGAGTCTTCAGGGAAATCCTTGTTGCCACCCACGAAATACGAAAGTGCCCCTTCGCGCGTCGGACGAAACGTGTTTTTGCCCGATGCCAATGTCGGCTTAAAGAACACCTTGCCGTCCTTGTAGTCGTACGTTTCATCGATCATTTTGGCTGCGTACCCACGGTAGTCGCCACCATCCTTGTACAGCTTGCCGATCTGAACCAATCCGTCGCACCACGCTTGCTGGGCGGCATTGACCTCTGCCTCCGTGATTCCAGCGTTCTCCGTTCCCTCCGCCGACGAGGCAATCAGTCCAACGAGCATTGCCACAACCATCCCACTCATCATCACCCAACAAGAATTTATCGTTCGCATCTTCCAATCCCCTCTAACACCCTAAGAGACAAGCCATGGCCTCAAGCCACAGCCCGAAATTGGAGTGGCTGCGTTATCCTCGGTCAATGACAAAGAAGTTGCTGGACAACGAACAATCACAGTCGCCTGAATACTGGATTTGAATGCCCAGTTTGGGTTGTTGGGCTAGTGATTTGTCACGTTTGTGTCTTGGGGCTGAGAAGATCTTGTGCTTAAACGCAATACGGCTCATCGAAGGTAGTGGAAGTTGCCAAACTTCCCGGTGCTCAAGGATCTTTGGCAAGATCCACTCATGAGGCAAAAGGATCTTTGGCAAGATCCACTACACCAGGCTCAAGGATCTTTGGCAAGATCCACTCATGAGGCAAAAGGATCTTTGGCAAGATCCACTACATGAGGCTCAAGGATCTTTGGCAAGATCCACTACACTAGGTCGGTTCGTTGAACGGTATTGTGCTTAATCGACGGACTGGAAGTCCGTCGTACCCTAAGTTTAGGGTACGACAAAGCACTAGAAGCTAGCGAGGTACGGGCTTGCGCCACTGAGCGTTGGGGTCGTCCGCGACGATGGGCTCTTGATCGCTTAACGAGCCGGACGCGGGAGCGGGTGGCGTCAATGCGGAAATCGAAGGAGGTGGTGGCGGCGGTGCTTGAGCCGCTTCATTCAAAACCTGGGAGGCCTGAACCACCCCGGCGCCGAAACGGTCAGCTCGAGCGCTGGCCTGCTCGACTTGACTTTGGATTTGCTGCGTCGACTGCATCACAGCGGCTCGCGCGTTGTCGGTCGCCTGCTTTAGCTGGTTTTGCGCTGCGGCTACTTGATCGACCCACGGAGCTCCTGGAGTCGAGCTGACACTCTTGGTCGGATCGGCCGGAGGGGCTCCAGGGGCTCCTGAGTAGGCCCCTGGAATCTGATAAGAGCCCGTGGCGGGTGGGGGTACGCGGCCAGGTTGGCTGAGGCCGTTCATGCCCGGAAATGTTCCTTGGCAGCCCGTCAAGGCAGCGAGCACCACTACGAAAGATAATGAAGATTTCATCGATCCGTCCTCGGCCGTCCGGCCCTTTGCTTTTTCCGTACGTAGCATCTCCCAAGTTGATGCTCACATCGAACCATAGATTCTCGGATCGAAGAATCGCAAGAGAGATTTTGCAACGAGATGATGCTAGCAATGGCTAGCTAGACCGGGAGTCACTCTGGCGGCTCCAGTCGCGGCGCTGACGACTGCTGGGGATGCCCATTTTCTTCCGATACTTGGTGATCGTTCGACGCGCGACCCCCAGCCCTTGCTTTTTGAGTTCATCAACGAGCTCATCGTCACTCAAGGGATTGCTCTTGTCCTCTTTGTCGATGATCTCTTGCAGCTTCAATCGAATGGTTTCGTAAGCAACATCGTCCCCGTCGGCACTTTGGGTACCGAAGACAAAGAATCTTCGCAGCGGAAAGATGCCTCGGGGAGTTTGGATCCACTTATCATCCACGGCCCGCGAAACCGTGGTCACGTGCACTCCGACTTGATCCGCAATCTGCTGCATCTTCAAAGGTTCGATGGCTTCTGGACCTTCGTCGAGAAAGCGGCGTTGGTAGTCGACGATGGCTTGGGAGACGCGAGTCAAAGTTCGGCGCCGCTGCTGGATCGATTCGATGAGCCATTGAGCGCTCCCGATTTTTCGTTTGATGAATTCCTTTTCCTCGTCGGTGGCTTTGGTGTCCATCAACCGTTTGCGATAGTATTCGCTGATCCGAAGGTTGGGGAGATAGTCATCAACCAACCGCACCACATACTCCCCTTGATCGTTGGGTTCAACGATGACGTCGGGCGTAACCAAGGGGACATAGGTCTCCATGAACGAAGCGCCGGGCTTGGGATTCAGTTTGTGAAGCTCTTCGCGGATGCGCTGGATCATTTCGATCGAGAAGCCGGTCCGCTTTTGAATGGCGAGCATGCGATTCTCCGCCAAGTCGTCCAAATGATGCGTGATGAGTACGCGCATCTTGTCGACCAGCTCCATGTCATCTCGCAGCTGATTGAGCAAGCACTCTTGCAGCGTTCTAGCTGCGATTCCCGGTGGGTCGAGGGACTGGACTACTCGCAGGGCCTCCTCGGCGATCGCGAAATCGGCTGGCTTATGATCGGGGGGTAACATGTCGGCTAACGAGGACTTGAAGTAGCCGCCATCCCTAGCATCCAGGCACGAGATGATGCGCTCGGCGACTTTCTCGACCCGATCGTCGATATCCATCTCCGCGAGCTGGTGCATGAGGTAATCGTTGAGCGATTCGGGACGTTCCATGGCATTGGCCATGACATCATGCTGGCGATCCATGTCCTCCTGCAGCCGATTGCTCGATCGCCGGAAGTCGTCGAACGTGTCCGGCATGTCGTTGTCCATGTTCGCCAGACGTTCAAAGTCCTCCGCGTTGGAGGAATCGTCTTTGACGACCAGCTCTTTTTCATCCTCGGTTCGGGAGGTGGCAACGCTTTCGTCCGCTTCTCTCTCTTCGTCCGGCAGCGACTCATCCCGGTCGGCCACCTCGAGCATCGGATTCTCTTCCATTTCCTGCTCAATTCGCTCCTGGAGCGCCAAAATGGGCAATTGCAAAATCTCCATCGACTGGATCATCCGAGGAGCCAGCTTTTGGGTTTGAACTTGCCGCGCTTCGAGTCCGAACGAAAGACGCATAAAATGATTCCAGGAAAATGGTCCGCCTACTGTGCCCGACGTATCATCGCTGGCACATCATTACTGTATCACTCTACCGGTGACCAGTGCAGCCTGGATTTCTGAACTTTTCCTAAAAACGGAACACGGTTTGCTCACGATGGGGTTGGAGGCAGATGGATGAGCATGAAGCGTCGCGATGAAACGGGAGCCTCGCGCCCGCTGGGCCGTTCGCGGCTTGCTCCTTCACCGACCGGTGCTCAGCATGTCGGTAACGCTCGGACGTTCTTGATTGCGTGGCTCGATGCGCGCTGCGACGGGTTGGAAGTGGTCCTTCGGATCGAGGATCTCGATACGCCGCGCACCAAGGCGTGGGCTAACGATCAGATCCTGGAAGACCTGATATGGCTCGGTTTGGATTGGGACGTCCAGGTTCCCAATGCGTCGCAGCGAGAGAATCGCTATCGCGAGATCTTGGATCTGCTTCGTCGTCAAGAACAGATCTACCCCTGCACATGCTCGCGTAGCGAGATCGAACAGAGCGCATCAGCACCGCATGAAAACAGCTTGGACGGGGTGGTCTACCCTGGGACATGCCGTGAACGAACCTCGGTTGACGCCCAACAACTCGACGAGCAAGGTGCCAGGTATGCATGGAGGTTTCGATTCGCCAGCGGCCCTCGCGCATGGTGTGATGCACTCTACGGCGAACAATCCTTGGAACCCGCCCGACAGTTAGGGGATTTCGTGGTGGCTCGCAATTACGGTCCGTCGGCCTACCAGTTGGCTGTCGTCGTCGATGACCACGATCAAGGCATCACGCGTGTGGTGCGTGGAAGCGACTTGATCTTCAGCACTTATCGTCAACTGGATCTGTACAGAGCACTTGGTTGGGATCCACCGCAGATGCTCCATGTCCCTTTGGTGGTCGGCCCCGATGGCAAACGATTGGCCAAGCGGCACGGCGACACAAGACTATCGACCCTGCGTGAACAAAAAGTTGCACCGGAGAAACTCGTTGGGTATCTAGCCTGGTCGCTTGGTTGGCTGGAACGCCCCCGTCCTATTTCTCCGAAGGAGCTCTTATCGAAGTTGGGTGACAACCCGGATTGGAGATCCCGTTTGCCGCGATCGCCTTGGGTTTTTAGAGAGTGCGATCTCTTCTCGTCGTGATGATGCCACCTGTCATCCTACCCGTCCGCGCCAGGCCGTTCGAATTCGAAGGTATTGCATCACGAGTGCTATCCACTGCAACAGGGTAAACCACAGGACCGAAACTGGATGCAGCAAGACTCCCAGCCATGGCTGTTGGAATCGGATCGCGCACGCCACGCGCGGGTACCACGAGAGGAGCGTAGCCAATACCAAGATGCCAACCGTCAGCCCGCCATCGCCGCGTCCAGAATTCAGGCGCCATAAACTCAGCAGGAGCAGCAGCACGGGCAAGACCGAACCCCCTAGCAACAGCACGCTGAAGGGCCCGATCAGCCGTGGATTGGCGATTCCTTCGCTGGCGTTTTTGAGTAGCCCGCGGATAACTTGTGGCAGCGACTGATACATGCGGCACGAGGCCAGATCGGTTGCATCAAAGATATCGGTCTTCCAACCCGCGTCTCGGTAGGCCTTGGGCAGCTTGATGCCATCATGTCGCGAGGAAGCAATTGCGGAGTGCCCTCCCACTTGAAAGTAGGTGTCTCGTTCGGCGAAAAAGAGTTGACCACATCCGGCGGCAAACGATGGTTTGTTCGAGGATCGCATCTGATCGACAGGCAAAAATCCCAAAAGGACGTAATGCATTAACGGGATGAGAAGTTGTTCGGACCAAGTCACCGTCTCTTGCCGTGGAAAGCCACTGATCAATGGGGCTTGCCGAAGACGCTGCTCCGAGACGATTCGGGTTAACGCATCGGGAGCCAAGCGAACATCGGCGTCGAGAAACAACAAGAGACCATGTCGAGCTTGCTGGGCCAGACACCAGCATGCATGTTGTTTTCCGTTCCATCCCTCGGGCAAGCCTTGCGAATCCAAAAGCCGAACGCGCGGATCTCGCGATGCGAACTCGCGCACGATCGCAGGCGTTCGATCGTCCGAGGCATCGTCCATGACGACAACTTCGAACTCTGAATGCTTCGAGGAAAGAATCGAGGTCAATGCAGCCCCGATACTGGCCTCTTCATTGCGAGCGGGGATCAATACGCTAACAGCCCTCGACGAAGAAGATTCGGTGGGGAGGGGATCGCGGCATGCAGGTTGGAACAGTTTGAGGTTGTTCCATGTCATCCATGCAGGGAGCGCCGCGAATGCGAGTGCGATCAGGGCTGCAACGAACATGGATACCTACGCTTGCTAATGGTTCGCTTGCTAATGACGCGGTGGCGGCTGGCGAGTGACCGTCGAATGTCGTGGATCAAAGGGACGCCCATGATACCATGCGACCCAGGCCCGCACGGTGTCGTACCATGAGGTCCGGGCAGCCCGTGGTGCGATGAGATAATCGAACGATTCCGATTGTCGTCGCATCACGTATGCGGCGAGTTCGCGTTGGGTTAAACGAAGGGATTGCTCCAGCCTTTCGCTACACTCGGACTTCGGTGTGCCGGGATCAAAGACTTGCCGATCTCCGAATCGGACAGCGATCATCGGACGAGGCTCTTCCCAAAACGG